>NZ_JBMQQG010000045.1:0-49786 GCF_057362405.1 Ginsengibacter sp. | reverse complement strand
TCGGAAACGTCCTGGGTTCAAACGGGTCTGTGATTCCGCGTTTCCAGGAACAGATAAACAGGGGTGGTCCGGTAACGGTTACCCATCCTGACATCACACGGTTTTTTATGACGATACCTGAAGCGTGCTCATTGGTTTTGGAAGCAGGTACGATGGGTAAGGGAGGTGAAATATTTGTTTTTGATATGGGGCAACCAGTTAAAATAATAGACCTTGCTCATAAAATGATTAGACTGGCTGGTTTAACGCCGGGTAAAGATATTCAGGTGGAATACACAGGCCTTAGACCGGGAGAAAAATTATATGAGGAATTATTGAATAAGAATGAAGAAGTAATTCCGACCCATCACAGGAAAATAATGATTTCACGGGTTAATAATGCTGGTATTAATAATACAATAAATAAGAACATAGACTATTTGATAGAACTGGCATCACAAAATAAAAATGTGCCTGCAGTGAAGCAAATGAAAAGGATTGTAAGGGAGTTCATTAGTAAAAATTCTGTCTATGAAAAATTAGATGAAGAACAAAAAATGGATCCGGTTCAGGTGATAATTGAAAATTAGAACTTATGCTTTTGTGATATTGTATCTTAATTGAATTCTTTTATGCAATTAAAATTAACTTTGAAAAATAAATACACCAGGAATCATCAATAAGATAATTTTATTCGAAACTTTAGGTAGGCCTTATATTAATTTATGAACGTAAATAAAATCAAATACAAATCAATTATGAGTAATAACTTTATTAAAACATCAGCACTAACGGGAACCTTTTTATTAATCTCTTTAGTCATGTTTGCACAGGCGCCTTTTACAGGCACAAAGCAGTTCAGGAAGTTTTCCCTTGGAGTCAACGTAGGCGCATTACGCCCTTCAATTATTACAGGTGGATCCAACGATTTTACAAAACCACAATATAGTTTGGGGTATGGAGCCAATTTAAAATACCAGTTTACACACCGGCTTGGCGCACAATTAGACTATGTTGGTGGTAAACTTAAGGGAAATAATGATAAAGATTATTGGAATGGTGTACCAGCAACTGATCGTCCGATCTCTTCATTTGAGACGAAAATGGGTTATTCCTTTGCTTTAAGCGGGGTGTACACTTTTGGGACCATTAATTGGATCCATTCTACCACAAAAGTAGTTCCTTATGTAACGGCCGGTGGTGGAGTAGTCGAATACAAGCCTACTACCACTGATAGAGCAACCGGTACGTCAACAGCCTTTGATAATGGAAAAGCCCTGCATAATTTTTTCGTGCCGGTAGGGATTGGCTTAAAATTTAATCTGTCTGAAATGATCAACCTTGATCTCGGATATAGGGGTAATATTGTTGATAATGATAATTTTGATGGTACCTACCTTCACGCAGATGTCCACAGGGACAAATTTTCCTACGGGTTTCTTGGTGTTGAGTTCGCTTTTGGAAAAAAAGGACAAAAGCAACTTCTGTTTGATAATCCCGCCTCTAAGCTGAATGATATTTTACAAAGTCAGATTACACACGTACAAACAGAAGTTGATTCATTAAAATTGGGTATAACCGATACTGATGGTGACGGAGTAGCTGACATTTTTGATAAAGAACCAAACACACCAGCCGGCTGCGCTGTAGATTCTCATGGTGTTTCCAGGGATACAGATGGTGATGGTGTTCCCGATTGTAAGGATAAAGAGTTAATTACTCCGACCGAGTGTCAACCGGTTGATGCAGATGGGATTGGTAAATGTCCTGATCCCGCATGTTGCAAAAACATGGTAATGGCCGACTCAGACAAATGCCATATGCTGAATTTACCAAGTATTTCATTCAAGGGAAACAGAAGATCCCTCAGCAGCGATGCAAAAGCAATGCTTGCAACGGTAGCTGCTCAATTGAGAGATAATGCTGCATGTTCAATAATTGTTACCGGTTATCCAGCCGCTTCCAAAGCATCACAGGCACTGTGTAATAGCAGAGCGCAGGCTGTTAAGGCTTACTTAACGGAAAAAGAAGGAATTAGTAATGATCGGATTACTACGGATTGCGAAGTAGGTGGAGGTGATGTTAATACGGTAGATATAAAGTCTAAATAGAGGTACTACTTTTTGTTTAATGATAAACCCTTCCTTTGTTGGGGAAGGGTTTTTTTATTGATTAATATTTTGCACGGTAATTTTATGTTTTGGCGCCCCGGTGTGGCCTTCCCTAGGGAAGAAGTGCACTCAAATATTTTTCGACATTAACCAGTGGCCGAGACAAGTTATCTTGCATGAGAATTATAAGAAAGAGGCTGGCAAATTTCAACCAGTTCTTACGTAAATGGAAACGTAATGACACGGATATACTTACCGCATATTTTTTATTTATCCGCCACCGTTATACTCTCTAAACGCTTCCTGTTGATGGCCCAACTATTATTCTTATTTTCATTAAGACCTATCCAACCATCCAGGTACATCTGAAGGCTTCCCCGATTTTTCCACGTAGCAAGCCAAAGTAACATAAGATAATTCAGTCTTTTGCCGGAGGCCATTGTATATGTTCTTTGTTTAAGATGCTTTCCACGCGGCTTACAAAGAGCAATTCTTTATCAACACCCGCAGCGTTGTAAGGTGGTACATTAAATTCATAATAATAGATTTCCGGTTTTAATTGTTCGTAAGCGGTGCGGTATTTAACCCACAGTTCCTGGTATTGAAATGTCTTCAGCCCGGTAGTTAAAATAGCTACAATAGAAGAAACGACAAGAAGGGCAACCTGTATAACCTGGCTATGAGCCACGGTATCTCGTCCGTTAGTAAAAACGGCTGTTCCGTTAAGCGCCGCCAGCACAGGGGCGAGGGCTGAGAGAATGATAAGGGTCCATTGAAATTTCTTATATCTTTTTTGATTTTTTACAGAATTTTTGCCGTAGTATTCCATTTGCTTTTTATAGCGATTCTCCAGGTAGTCATCAAATGAAACTTTATCCATAACCAGGTTTTATACTCTAAGCTAACATTTTTTAAGGATAACATTGAATTACCAATTGAGGCATTATGTTCAGTTTTGGTCTCGTGTTGTACTAAAATCTATGTTTTCCGCCGGCCATTAAACGGCGTCGGATGGGTACGTTTTTCGGATACACGTATACGTTATATGCTGGCTGAAATTATTTAACGAACTTTATTCTCATTAAATTCCTGTATGCCTGAAGATATAATTGAATAAAAAACAATGATTTAATAAATACATAATCATAATTTTACTATTAATCTTAATGAAGTCTTCATTAAAAATATTGCTGATTGAAGATAATGAGTCCGATGCTGTTCTTATTCAACGATTGTTGAAGAAAGATAATGCAGCATATGAATTTTTATTAGTTGTCGACAAGCCTGCCTACGTAAAAGCATTGGACGAATTTCAACCCGACATAGTCGTTTCAGATAATGCGCTGCCTCAGTTTGATGCAACGGAAGCATTGTTAATACTGCGGGAAAGGTCTCCGCATATTCCTTTTATATTAGTTACCGGAACTGTATCGGAAGAATTTGCCGTTAGTATTATAAAGTTAGGTGCCGACGATTATTTATTAAAAGACAGGTTAGTAAGATTGCCTGAATCTATTAAAGCCGCATTAAAACAAAGAGAGACTGAGAGAAAGAACAGGGAGGCCGAAGAGAAAAACAAATTCAAAGCAGATTTATTAAATACAATAGGACAAGCCGTGCTGGCAACAGACAACAATGGCACCATTAATTTTTGGAACAAGGCAGCTGAGAAAATTTACGGATGGACATCTGAAGAAGCTATTGGTAAAAATGTTTATGAACTGATACGACCTCAAAAAACAGGCGGCCAGGATATAGATAGCAAGCAACATTTAGCTAACGGTAATAACTGGTCCGGCGAAATTATGGTTCAGCGAAAGGACAATAATATTTTTCCAATTTATGTTACTGAAGCTGCTGTGCATGATGATCGAAATAGAATTATTGGTGTTATTAGCGTATCGAGCGACATTACAGAAAGAAAAAAAATCGATAGAGATCTGAAAGATTTAAATCAGCAACTGAATAGTCTTTCAGGCCATTTGCAAAATGTAAGAGAAGAAGAGAGGACCAAAATTGCTCGTGAAATACACGATGAATTGGCACAACAGCTTTCGGGGCTGAAAATGGAAATATACATGCTTATAAAAAAACTGGGTGTTATTGACATTGAGATGCAGCAGGAAGGTAACGAGATAATTAACCGTATAGACGAAACAATAGATTCAGTCCGAAGAATTTTATCAAGTCTTCGCCCGGGTATCCTCGACGATCTTGGATTGATAGCCGCATTGGAATGGTATAGCGCCGAGAAGGAAAAATTATCCGGCATTAACATAGATTTTAAGGCTAACAAAAAAGAACTCGTGCTACCGGAGATATTTTCTACTGCCATATTCAGAATTTACCAGGAAGCTTTGACGTACATCATCAATGATGCATTTGCGACTAAAGTAATGGCCAGTTTGCAATTGAGCGATAACAAACTTGTCCTCGAAGTTAACGATGGAGAACCAGATGCAAATTCCGATGCAAAGAGTATCAGGAAAACAATGGGCTTTCTGGGCATCAGGCAACGGGTATTTTTATTAGGTGGACAATGTGATCTGGGCAGCAATGTTAAAAAGGGGGCAATAATTAAAATACATATTCCAATATGATTAATACTTACCTATGTTACGAATTTTAATTGCCGATGATCACGCCGTTATTCGAAAAGGATTAAAACATATTCTTATGGAAGAATATCCTACCGCCTTTATAGATGAAGTTGAAGATGCAGAAGGTGTTTTTAAAAAAGTGATCAGCAGCAAATGGGATATTGTGATAAGTGATATCTCGATGCCAGGCCGAAGCGGACTGGATGTTTTACATGATATTAAACAAAATTATCCAGGGCTGCCAGTACTTATTCTTTCAATTCATCCCGAAGAACAATATGCAATTAGAGTACTAAAGGCAGGTGCGGCTGGCTATTTAAGTAAGCAGGCCGCTACCGACGATTTAGTTAAAGCAGTGCAAAGAGTACTACAAGGCCGTAAGTATATTTCACCAGTCATTGCCGAAAAAATGGCAGATGAACTCGATCATAACTTTGAAAAACCATTACACGAACTGCTTTCAGATAGAGAGTTTCATGTTTTCAAACTTATAGCAGAGGGCAAAGGTGTTTCGGAAATTGCAGAATTACTTTCGTTAAGTTTGACCACAGTCAGTACCTATCGGTCACGTGTACTCGCTAAAATGAACATGAAGACAAATGCCGAATTAATACGTTATGCCATCGAAAATAAATTTACCTGACAAGGCACCCTGGGGGAAATCGCGCCATCATAGTGCAATCTGTTTCCCGGCAATCATCTTTCTTAAATTCAACAAGCCATAACGCATACGGCCAAGCGCTGTATTAATACTGCAGTTGGTTATTTTGGCAATTTCCTTAAAGCTCATGCCGGCGTAATGCCTCAGAACGATTACTTCCCTCTGATCTTCCGGCAATAACTCTAGCATTTTCGATACTTTACCATGAGTCTCGCTTTCCATAATGGCGTCTTCAGCGCAACCTTCGGATGAAGTAATCACATCAAAAATATCCCGGTCGTCGCTGGTTTTAATTGTTGGCAGGCGTTTTAATTTTCTAAAATGATCAATACAAAGATTATGTGCAATTCTCATAGCCCAAGGCAGAAATTTACCTTCTTCCTTGTAGTTACCTGATTTAAGCGTGTCGATGATTTTGAAGAAAGTATCCTGGAAAAAGTCTTCAGCAAGATATTTATCTTTTACCAGCAGATAAATTGACGTGTACAACTTGTCTTTGTGACGGTGAACAAGCGTTGAAAGTGCATCCATGTTTCCATCAATAGAAAAAGCAACAAGTTGTTGGTCGGATAAATTTGTTAGGGAATTCATGATTTGGTTTTTTGTAGGTTTAGATATGGTGTAAATGCTTAAACAAAAATATGAGATGCCGGGATGCACATTTGTAGTAATTGCAGAAAATCATTTGTAGTACTTCTGTTACAAAATTGTTAGTTAAGAAATATGAAACCCTGAGGAAAAAGTTGAATTCACATTTCCATATTATTTAAGTACTAAGATGTAGCTTGGAACGTTCAACTGGCATAACTGTTGCGGGTCCTTATTGTAAATTTTATTTTATGAAATACAGAAAATTAGGTAACACTGGTGAAAAATTATCGGCTATAGGCCTGGGTTGTATGGGAATGAGTTTTGCTTATGGCCCCAAAGATGACAATGAAAGTATTAAAGTACTTGAGAGAGCGATTGAATTAGGCATCAACTTTTGGGACACTGCAGATATGTACGGCATTGGTCACAATGAGGAATTAATTTCAAAAGTGTTGGTACCTAACCGCGATAAAATTTTTATTGCTACGAAATTCGGCTTTCGGCGTAAAGAGGGAACCACAGGAATGTCAGGCATACCGGGAACTTATTTCGATGGCTCACCAGCCTATGTAAAAGAGGCTGTTGAAAAAAGCCTGACGCGTTTAAAAATTGACACTATCGATTTGTATTATGCTCATCGCATTCCAGACAATACAACCGTTGAAGAAATGGTTGGTGCAATGGCAACCCTGGTAAAAGAAGGTAAAGTTCGATACCTCGGTTTGTCAGAAGCATCTGCCAATTCAATTCGCAGAGCCAATAAAGTTCATCCCATAACCGCTTTGCAGAGCGAGTACTCTTTACTCACCAGGGATGTGGAAGGTGACATACTAAAAACAGTGCGCGAACTTGGTATCACTTTCGTTCCTTACTCCCCATTGGCAAGAGGTTTGATTACTGCAACTGTTAGTGATAAAGATAAACTTGCGCAGGATGATTTTCGCAGAACATTACCTCGTTTTAATGAACAGCATTGGAAAAATAACAAAGAACTTGTTGATGACTTTGCGGAATTTGCAGCATCAAAAAATTGCACACCGGCACAGTTAGCGCTTGCATGGGTGCTTTCGCAAGGAGACGATATTATACCGATTCCGGGAACCAAGCGAATAAAATATCTTGAAGAAAATGCCGCTGCGGTGGATATTAAACTTAGTGAATACGATCTTGACACTATCGATGATATTGTTTCACGTCATCCTGATGTGGGCGAACGCTATAGCGAAGGCGCATTAAAACTTGTTAACAGGTAAATATCGCAATAAAAAAATGCCCCTGCCTTTTTAGACAGGGGCCGGTGAGTGTCAGTTAGTTCAGATGTGTTCTACAGTATTTAAAATCGTTGAATGAATTTAAAAAGAACTGCCCCTTGTGGTTCTAATCAGGGTTTATGCTGGAAGTAAACAGGGCAGTTCAGAGTTGTTTCAAGTGGTTGAGTGTTATTTTGAAAGGTAATATGTGTTACAGTACTAATTTAATTGTTGCTTTGATATGGCCCCAGGTATTAATTCTATATCCAGACACTGGTTAATGTGATAATTAGTCCACAAGGTGCTGCAGAGGCTCATGTAGTAGGCATGCGGATTTCCAGTAATCATTCCCTTTTTCATTTCCATATTTTCTGATAAATTTTTACCGGTTAATTCAATCGCTTGTTTTGAGGAGAGATTTAGTTTAAGTAGAATATTGTCTGGTTGTGCAACCCGTAATAGTGAAACCGGGCATGGATACCGGGATGCATCTAAAATAAAATCGACCTTTTCGTCTCTCAGCATAGTAGTTATCGTGTTCAAAACTTTAGGGAATTCATTGATAATTACAATAAATTTTTTTTGGGTATTCATGGTATAAGTATTTGATGCCCCAAAGCAAGTTCATCGTAACGGGTAAAAAAATAGAACTTTCAGCGTAATTTCTGTAAAGCTCTTAACGGAAGTTTTGTAGAATAAGTACTACAGGGAATTGAATGGAACATATAATTTCGACTGCTAAGTACTTTTTTTGTTGGAAGTGAGATGTCATTCTTAACCTGAAATCCAAATATAACATATAAGCGTAGATGCAAAATCGGTACTATCAAATTTGCCTTGGAGGATGATGTATTTTTTTCGGCCCTCATTATGGTCGTTAAAAAAAGACCAGACTATCGCAAAGGCATACACGATAATTTCTTCTGACATATGCCAGGTTCCGGCACCTCCGTTATTAAGACGATGTCATTTGCGCTTGCTTCATTTCAGTTTCCAAAAACTCTTTCCTCACGATATGCGCAGTTTTATG
This sequence comes from Ginsengibacter sp., assembly GCF_057362405.1. NCBI lineage: Bacteria > Pseudomonadati > Bacteroidota > Chitinophagia > Chitinophagales > Chitinophagaceae > Ginsengibacter > Ginsengibacter sp. The sequence continues at coordinate 41,564 of NZ_JBMQQG010000045.1, read as the reverse complement.
TTCACCGGTATGGCTCCACCCCGGAGGCATTACCAGGTACAAAAATTTATTCTTTATGCCCGGTGCCTTTTTTATATCCCGAAACAAGGCTGCAAATTCACCAAAATAAACATCGGGAAAATTATTCGGGTTCATCTTTCTCGTTATGCCATATTCAACAGGGATTTCTTTTTTTTCAGTTACATAAGTTCCAAAAACCTTATCCCAAATATTAAGCAGGTTGCAGAAATTGGTATCCATATAATAAGGATTGCGGGCATGATGAACACGGTGGTGAGATGGCGTAAGAATGATATTATTTAAAAAGCCAAGCCGTGCATTTTTTAAGATATTTTCTCCAACATGTATAAATGCGCCCCACGTGCCGTCAACAAACATGATAAAAAATAATAGTGCGGGGTTAACGCCAAGCAGTATGCAAATTGAAGTGCGGATAACATCTGCATAAGGTCCTTCGAGAAAAAAATGTGCATAGGTAACGGAAAGGTTCATCGTTTGCGGGGCATGGTGTGTTGAGTGCAAACACCAAAACAGCCTCACTTTATGAGCAAGATAATGATACACAAAATGCGATAGTTCCCACACAATGTAGCCAAAGATAAGCCAGTACCAGTTGAACGTAGTTTTAATAATTGCATACTTTTCAAAAAGCCCAATACAAAATGCCACAGCGGCTATTGAAATAAAACGGCCGACAAAACTGTTGAAAACATAGGTTAAGAATTGAACCTTATAGTCAAGAACCCGAAAGCGTTTATAAAATGCCGCTCTTGCGATTTCAATTATAAGGAGGAAAGGAATAACGGGCCCAATAGCTCCTTCAATACCTTGTAAGGTTTGTAAAGAACTATAGTCACCCGACTGGTACATTTTAAGTAATGAGCCAATGCCAAGAAAACCGATCAATTGATCATATAGAATTGAAAATATATTTATCAAAGCAATCATGAGGTAATAGTTGTAGTTGCTAAACCAATTGGTTTTGTTTTCAAATCTAATATTTTTTAAGGATTTAGATACCCGTGCAAAATACTAATCCCATTTAAAGAAATTACGATGATTTATTACAAGCCAATCCGGGGGATAAAAAAGTAAGATCATTTTTAAACTCATTTTGAAGTTCATTGCCCCATTCCGCAAAACCTTGTGGATAATTATCATCTTCATGAAGAAAAATTGGTTAACGGCAATTTTAGTCCGCCGCAGATCAAGGGCTCAATAACACGGGTGGAGGTGTCTGTTTCAGATGTAGACACCCAATAAATTTCAATGAATGAAAATAAAAAACCGGATTTTGATCCGGCTTTCATTTTTAAATCTTAAACCAATTACTATGAGTTATTTTATAACGAAATAATCCTGCTGTTATTTTACAATTAATATTAAAAAGGCGGATGAATTTTTATTTGGAAAGAAATGATATGCCACAATAACTAAAATTACCACAACCCGCTGCGGCAGGAAGCTGCAAGCTGATAATTTTTAATAGCCAAGTTCAATAGCTGAGAAACATTTGATGGTTTGGGTTTGAATGATTTTCGGAGATTTTGAAATCGTGGCTTCCAATAATAACAAACCCCTGCTTTTTATAAAAATTAACCGCTCTTGGATTTTCTTTCCAAACATATAACCACATTCCAGCTTGATTATTACCTTTTGAAAGATCTAAATTGAAATGAAAAAGCGCTGAGCCTAGTTGAAGATCGTAATATTCTCTCAATAAATATATTCGTTCCAGCTTGGTAATATTTTTTATTTCACTTCCAGCGTAGGGTGCATCAAAGATAATTTTCGAGTAGCCGGCCGGGTTATTGTTAAAGTAAATGATATGGTAGATATTTTTTGGATCACTTAATTCTTCTTTAAAAACGTCTTCATTGTACTTTTCGCTTATGTACAATTTTATGTCTTCTGCGTTGGCGCTTCTTCCATGCGATTCTATAAAAGTTACCTCCGCTATTTCTGACAACAATTGAAAGTCTTTTTTGGCGGCCCTAACGATTGAAGTCATGGTATGAAGTGAGTTAATCGCAAAGCTAACTACAATTGCAAAAATTAAGTATTAAGAATGTCAATTAAAAATTTCGTGACTGTGGGCGAACAATTATTGGCAGGCGACATTTTTAAAATGAAAAAATATTTTATATTTTCTCCATGTTAAGAGATGGGGATTTTGATTATCTAATTCCTGCAATAATTATTACACAATTCATGAAAATTTTAAAAGCCGGATGTTTTTTTTCTTTAAATTAAAAGGTACTTTGTGTTTTGAGCAGCACCAGAAATTCGAATTAAAATGATGAAAGAATTGCGTATAGCTGACATTAAGGTGGTTCCTGAATTTGCAAAAGTTCCGGACGCACAACTGCAATGGTTGATTGATAAGGGAGAAGCAATTGAAATGGAGGAAGGAGAAGCCTTATTCATAGAGGGCGATCCCGTTACGAAAACCTTTATTGTGCTGGATGGTAAAATAAGAATCTGCACGACGCAATCCGGCCAGCTAAGAGAAATTGCTTCTATCGAAACAGGCGGCGTTACAGGATATCTCCCTTTTTCGAGAGCGGTAAAGGCTTTTGCTTATTGCGAATGCGTAAAGCCGTCATGGATATTTATTTGCTCCGCAGATTCCATCAAACAAGGTATCACTCAACATTATGAACTAACGGAAGCGCCGGTGCACATGATGTCGACACGGGTTCGGGAAACAACTGCCACACTTCAACAGAATGAAAAAATGTTTGCTTTAGGCAAACTTTCCGCAGGTTTAGCGCATGAATTAAATAATCCTGCGGCTGCCATATCGCGGGCTGCATCTTTGTTACAAAGCCAGGTCAGGCAGTTGCCGCATTTGTTTAAAACAGTTTCTGGTTTGCATGTCGACCAGGATAAGATTGAAAAAATTCAGCAGCTCGTTCGGGATAAACTTAGTTCAGAAAAACCTGTTTTGAGTATGTTGCAAAAGGCGGACGTAGAAGATGAATTAATATCCTGGCTCGAAGATCATCACATTGAGAAGATCGATACCGAAGGTTTAACGGAAATTAATTTTACGGTAGGCGACCTGGAAATTATAAAGAATTATTTAACTCAAGATGAACTGGTTGTAGTACTTGAGTGGATCGGAAATTTTTTGGTTACCAATAAAATGGCTGACGATATTCGTATATCATCAGAACGAATTTCTGAGCTTGTTGGCGCAGTGAAAAATTTTACTTTTATGGACAAGGCAAGTGATAAGCAAATGATTGATATACATACAGGCATCCGCAATACCTTAACCATACTTAATTATAAATTGAAAAATGCCAATGTTACTGTAGTTGAAAATTATGATGAGACGATTCCGAAAATAAAAGCATTTCCGGGTGATTTGAACCAGGTTTGGACAAACCTTATTGACAATGCCATTGATGCCATGGAAGTGAACAATAAAGGGGTGCTCGAAATAGGCACAACACGTGATGGGAAGTTTGTAAAAGTAGTCTTGAAAGATGATGGCCCTGGTATTGCCAAAGATATTCAGCAGAAAATATTTGATCCTTTCTTTACAACGAAAGAAATGGGCAAGGGTTCCGGATTGGGCCTCGACGTTGTGAACAGGATCATCAGGCAACATAATGGTTCGGTTAAAGTAAATTCGCAGCCGGGCGATACCGAGTTTGAAGTTTGTTTACCTGTGAATGACTAAAAAACAAATCAAATGAATCAGCCAATAATATTTGTGATTGACGATGACATGCAGGTGTTGCGTGCCATTACAAGAGATTTAAAAAATAAATACCGGCAGGATTACCGTGTGCTGAGCACGGCATCAGCAAAAGAAGCATTGGATAGTTTGCTCGAATTAAAGAATAAAGGTGAAACCGTTGCAATGTTTATATCTGACCAGCGCATGCCCGAAATGGAAGGCGTAGATTTTTTAGCGAAAGCAATGGAATTCTATAATGATGCAAAGAAGGTTTTATTAACTGCCTATTCAGATACTGATGCAGCTATTAAAGCCATCAACACGGTAAAGCTTGATTATTATTTAAGTAAGCCCTGGAGCCCGCCGGAAGAAAAATTGTATCCTGTTATTGATGATTTACTGGACGATTGGCAAGGCGATTTTCATCCTGATTTTAAAGGTATAAAATTGGTTGGTTACCAGTTCTCACCCAAGAGCCACGAAATAAAAGTGTTCTTATCGGGCAACCTGATTCCTTATCAATGGATGGAAGCAACCAGCGATGACGGCGCACAATTAATGCAGTTAAATAATCTTACTGCAAAAGATTTACCGGCAATATTTTTTGAAGACGGATCTAAGATTGCGACGCCTTCTATCATTGATGTTGCAAGGCGCATCGGTTTAAATCCGGAAGTAAAAAATGAAATATATGATGTAGTGGTTATCGGTGCAGGGCCTGCGGGATTAGCCGCTTCTGTGTATGGATCATCGGAAGGTTTAAAAACATTATTAATTGAACGCAAAGCTCCCGGCGGGCAGGCGGGCACCAGCTCACGCATCGAAAATTACTTAGGTTTTCCAGCGGGTTTAAGCGGCGCCGATCTTACGAGGAGAGCCATTAGCCAGACTGTAAGGTTTGGTACCGATTTCCTGTCACCACAATCGGTGAAGGCAATAACCATTCAAAATAGTTATAAGAAAATAATATTGGATGACGGTAAAGAAATAGTGACGAAAGCAGTTGTAATTACCACAGGTGTCGATTACCGCCAGCTCACTACTCCCGGCATTCCTGATTTTACCGGTGCTGGTGTTTATTATGGTGCAGCAATGACAGAAGCTGCATCATGCAAAGGCAATGTTGTTTTTGTAGTAGGCGGCGGAAACTCTGCGGGACAGGCGGCCATGTATCTTTCAAAATTTGCAAGGCAGGTAAATATTTTAATCAGAAAAGATAACTTGTCTTACACCATGTCGTCTTACTTAATTGACCAGATAAAAGGAGTAAGCAATATTTGTGTATGTATCTGCAGAGAAGTCGTTGAAGCAAAAGGCAACGGACGGTTGGAGCAAGTGGTAATAAAAAATATAACTACTAACGAAATTTATACAGAAGATGCCGCGGCACTCTATGTGTTCATCGGCGCCAGGCCTTATACTGATTGGCTTGATAAAGAAATTATCACTAACGATAAGGGTTTCATAGAGACAGGCAGAGATTTAAAGCAATACGATAGCTTCGCTAAAGTATGGAAGCTGGAACGGGATCCTTACCTTCTTGAAACAAGCTGTGCCGGTATATTTGCCGCCGGAGATGTGCGTGCCGGTGCAATGAACCGGGTTGCTTCCGCTGTTGGTGAAGGTTCAATGGCCATTAGTTTTGTACATAAATATCTTACCGAGATTTAAGAATAATGTTATCAACTTTTACCATAACTAATAAAAGATCTCCGGCATCGGATAAATAAGATACTGTACCATCATCCGTCCCTGAGATTTTCCGTTAAAAATAATTTTGCGGTAAAACGCAGTTTATGCGTTAGCTTCAATTGATTAAATTGTTACACGTTGTGAACGGGTATCAAAAGTTACATAATTCATAGATGTCAATTTAATAACGAATTGCTGATGATATGAAAGTATACCAACAATACTTTTCATTTACTAATAAGACTGCAAGATGAATCTCAATATCACATCGCAAAATAAAGAGGGCTATCTTTTAATAGTTTGCGAAGGAAATATCGAAACCAAAGAAGAGTTGTTTCAGCATTCCCAACTACTGTTTGATGAAATTATGAAACATAGCGCTCAAAAAGTGCTTGTAGATGATACTGAAACCCATTTACCACTTGAGATATTTCCTTATTTTGGTTTGGTGCAGGAATATGTAGATAATTACCCGCCTGAAATCCGATCGTTAATAATAGCTATTGTTGTAGCCCCGGAATATAAAGAGGTTGCTGAATCATGGGAAACATTATGCGTAACAAGGGGCCTTTCGTTTTACGCATTTACTTCTTTGGACGAAGCCACCCAATGGTTGATCGAAATGATTTAGAAAAATTGTTTTAGATCAGGAAACACCGTTGAGAAATATTCATTCCAAGACTCCGCAAGTGAAAGCGGATGCCGGCAATACTCCTGCCTGCGGCCATTAGCAAAATCATATAAACGTTTTCTACTGTTAGTGCCCTGCATGACTGAAGTCATTGAAATAAGTTGGCGGCATTACTAACTTTATTTCCCATTAAAGAGGTAGTCAATATTGCTATTCTTTTCTTTTTGGTACCCCTTGTTTATTAATAATGCAAAAAGGATAACCCTTTGAGCACCTGGCCCAATGTACCGCCATCTGCTCCATTACAAATCAGGACCCAAAGCCGCAAAAGGAAAATTTGATCACCGTTTAAAAGCGATGTTGCGCTATTTCCTCTATCACCATACCCACCAGGGCGAATGTAGGTTTTCACTATACACAAGAAGGTCAAATGCTGCATGTGCAATAATAGCAGGAAGTATTCGACCTGAATAATACCTTAACAAGCCCAATAATATGAAAGCTCCAAAGGTCCATGTGTAAAATGGCAATATTGGAAGATGTTGCTGCGCACCGGGAGAAAGAAATAGAAATGCCTTGTAGGATGCATGGGCAAATGCTGCAAAAACAATTGCAAAGCCCGGGTGCCACTTACTAAGCCTTCCTTGTATAAAACCACGAAATACCAGTTCTTCCATGGCGCCGATGCATATGGCCACGAGTGCAAAACTTCTGAATATGAACGGCAGAACCGGTAGACCTATGCTGCCCCTGTAATACATGGCACCTGCCATACCCATTAACAATCCTACCAGGTAATAAGCGACCATCTTTTCTGAGAAAGCATCCCGAACCAAAAGAAATGCGGAATCCTTTTGATGGAATAGATTCCTTTTAATTATAAAACCCACTAGAAACAATATCAAAAATGCCACTGCTTTGAGAGGGAAAGCAAATGGAATCAAATAGGCAAAAACAACCACTCCGATTCCGCAAAGGATCCCATCCCTCAGATCATCTTTAACAGGTGCTGCTGCCATGATTGTTTGTTGTTTTTGTTTCATTATTGGTGGTTGCTTATATGAATTGCCTCATGCTTCGTTTTGTAAAAAACAAGACTCAATAATATCACGACAGGCGCCAGCAAAAGAAGCCAGCCGGAACCAAGGCATGCACCGGAATTGGGAACAATGATACATCCCGGCAAAGCTCTTTCCAGTGCAGATAAATAAGCGCTATCTTTTAAATTATCCTGGGGCAAAGAAAGGTATCTAAGTTTTTTCAATGCATAAAGCGATGTCTTATCTATGATCGTATCAGTTAATATGAGACCCTTGAGGCTGGGAAACTGTTGCAAGGGAGCCAAGTTTCTTAAGGAGTCACTTCCTGTTAGTTCGAGTACCTGCAGATACGGCAGTTTCGTCGATAATTCATTAAACTGATGCTGTGTTGTATTTTCCGGTAGGCCAAGCCATCTGAGGGTTTTGCATGTGCCCAGTGTTTCAATATTAATAGCCGCACCTGAAACGATAAACACCGTTAGTTTGTCGAACTTATTTTTGAGAGCTAATAAATCGGTAGTATCATCCCTGTTATTAATGATGAGTTCCCTTAGGTTGTCCAATGGCAGAAGCAGGGAATCATTCTCAAGTTTCAAAATCAGGGTTAGCTTTTCCAGTTGTTTATTTTTACTGAAAAAGGATGCGTCTATCTTTTTAATATCATTTCCATAAATAATACATTGTTTTAATGCAGGCATAGCAGGAAGTATATCTGTTATGATAGAATCTGTTATCTCCATGTAAAGACATTTGGCTCTTTTCCAGCGTGCCAGCAACGGGAGTTGTTTTTGTCTCATGGATGCCATTACAAAACGCGGCGAAAAAAAATCAGCTATCTTATTATAGGAATCTTCCATTTTCACTGAGTCATCATCTCCTGTGTAAATCGCAGTATTTGGCCTCAGGCGCCCAATTTTTTTTAGATAAGGAACGTAGTTATCAGGAATTTTAGATTCAAAATAAATGGCTTCAAGGTTGGTTAAGTCCGAAGGTTTCATTGTACGGAACCACGGAAGCAGGGCATCATTATGGTTGTTGTTGTCAACGATAATCGTGTTTATTTTTCCGTTTACAAAAACGAGCGAGTCGCCCGAGTCATCCACTTGCATGGAATCATTTTCTGCATTTGTAAAATAGATAAATGTATTATTATAAACCAACACATCGCCTTCCTCTGCAAGCATCGATCCTTTGTTGTGGCGCAGCGAAGAAAAAAATGCAAAATTGTAATTCTTTGAAAGGTTTATAGCCGGATCATGTCCATATAGTTTTACAACTACAAAACTCTTTTCATTTTTGAACAGGTATGCAATGGAAATGATTAACGCAAGGAGGAATACAATTAAAGCAAGGAACAGCCAGCGAAAGTTCTTTTTTGGCACCTTGTATCCCGGATGTTTAAATGCTTCCATACACTGTTTATTTTACATTTTTACAGACTGGAGGCAGCGGTTTTCTATGCTTTTCCACTACCGTGTTATTCAGGACTGATATTGTTACCTGTTATTAATTCCCGAACAGAAAAGCCCTTTTAAAATTAAACAGGGCGCTAAAGATTCGAAATGACTTTAGTCATTGAAAGATGTGATTATTAGCCGTTGATGACATGGTCACCAAGGGACGGCTATTCGATAATGCGACGTGCTGCTGCGGCGTACGGGCATTTACCTATTTAGACTTTTAGAATTGCCTATATTAAAGTACAATGTTGGCAGCAAGCTAACAACCTTGAATGCTGGAACAATGGCTTCAAATAAAAAACCCCTATAAAATTATAGGGGCCTATCAAAACTAATTGCCTATGAATCGCACGTACCTCTGGCGATCTCCTGTTAAACGCCTTAACTTAAAAAATATTTTCTTTGAAGTTGACTTCTTAATTGCAGGCGTTTTAGTAAAAGCCATTTAAAAAAGCGAAAATTCCGACATTCGAAATTAATTTTCAAATTTTACGGAAGAGGACTACAATTAGATCGTCGCCCTGTGTGATTAAAAGATAACAAAGAGCCAACAAAAAGGAGACAGAAATTAAAATATACTTATGATCAACTTAGAAACATTCTTAGCAGGAGGCGATTTGCGGAGCATAGGCAAAAGCAATCTTGTCATCGCGAAAATTGAAAATCAGAACGATTTCGATGATCTATTTCGACTTTTGTTTCATAATGACAGAATTATCGTGATGAGGGCTGCCGATGCGATCGAAAAAATCACCATTTCTAATTCCAAATATCTTGCAAAATATAAGAAGAATATTATTGACCTATGTTACGTTGCAAAAGATAAAGAACTTAAATGGCATTTAGCTTTATTGATTCCCCGGCTTAAATTAGTAAATGGAGAGTTTGATAAAGGGTGGAACATATTGCTCAAGTGGGCTAAAGACAGTACGGATTCCCGAATAGTAAGGGTGAATTCCATTGAGGCGCTCTCGCAAATGGCAAAGCACAACAACAAATATGAGAAGGATTTAAGCTTGATTTTATCTGAACTTAGAAAAGAAAATATTCCATCTATAAATGCAAGAATAAGACGCATTCAAAGAAGAATTTGAATGTAAAGTAAGTGTGCCGCCATCATGCGGCCTGCGCAGGTAAAATTCTCATTTTATAAACTCAACATTGGGGTACTTAGTAATTTCTCCTGTAATTGCAATAAACTCTTTCCATTAGACGGGCGATACACTTTATGCTAATAACCGCCAGGTAGAATGTTCTTAGTTCTTTATCTAAATTAATGTTGTATGAAACGGTTTCTTACCATTGTAAGTCCCTTCTGTGATGAGAATTAAACATGATGTGAAAAATAATTCGAAGCTTACCATTGGTGAATATTATTCTAAACATACCAACATATGAGCCCGTGGTTTATTGAGGACTCACTTTCGCAATGGTATTAGTGCTTAAACATCCTACAAACAAATTGCCTGCCTGGTCAATGGTAATAGCATTCGGTTCATCAAGGCCCTCCGCAATTATTTTAATGGCGCCAGTTTGCTTAATTTTTGTAACAGTGTTATTATGTGGATCAGTTACGTAAAGGTTACCCATGTTATCTGCGGTGATATCAGAAGGTGTATGCAGACCAGTCGCAAATGTGCTGACATCGCCATTTGGGGTTATCTTCGACACAGAATTTCCTGCTGAATTCGTCAGGTATACGTTAGCGTTAGCATCAATAGTAATCCCTGTAGTATAAATGACGCCTGTATTTATTGTTCTGATAGTTCCGCCTCCCGAGATTATTGAAATAGTCGTGTCTCCGAAATTTGTCACATACATATTACCTGATGCATCAAAAACGATACCTGCAGGATGGCTGATGCTGTCCTTATAAGTAGAAACAATTCCAGCCTGGGTAATTTTAGCAATGGAGTTGTTGCCAAAATTTGTAACGTATAAATTTCTGCTGTTGTCGATGGCAATACCACCGGGCAGCGTAAATCCCGACGCAAAAGGGCTAACGACACCGCCACTTGTTACCTTTTGAACGCTATTGTCGCCATAAGCCGCCACAAACAAATTGCCGGTACTATTATCTACCGCAATACCATAAGGAGACGCCAGTCCAGTTGCAAAGGTGCTTACTGCGTAGGTAGTATCATAAATGAAAACCGGGCCTGGCAATGAATTGTTATTAAGGGAAACTGTTACCACTCCTGTGCCCGCCAGCCTGGGAACTTTTGCCGCTATTTTTGTGTTGCTGATACTCACTATTGTAGCGATGTGCCCATTAAAATAAACACTCGCATTTGCGACCACATTGCCAAACCCACTGCCGGAGATTATAACGGTAGTGTCTCCTGGGCCATGCGTAGGATTTATGCCCGTAATGCTTTCAACAGATGAAGATTTCTTACTGCAGGATACGAAGAAAAAAATTCCTGTAATTGAGTAGATTAAAATGCGAACGGTTTTTTTCATATTTAAAATTAATTAACTACAATGATTTGTCACTTGCTGCTAGTCAAAATTATTTGTCGTTTTGCCTATAATTCTTTTGAAAGAAATTTATTAGTCGCAAGTGCCGCCAGGCAAGAATACATAATCGCCGGAAAATTTTCATCACATTTTTAGATGGGTTGATACCATTTAAAAAATATGCTTAATGCTAAGAATTAACCTTGTTGAAAATTAAATAAGGTGAAAGCTATAGATGCAGAACGCACCTCAGGCGCTGATGTATGGCTGTTTATGGGCGTTACTCTATTTGTAATTGCCCAGATTTTTAAGAGGGGAGAATCGAAATCCAATCCGAAAACGAATTAACTATATAAACTATGCCGATTAAACTGCCAACCGGGAGATATTTTGGAATTTATTCCGTGAGTCCTCTGGATTTTGCTGGGTGTTAATTTGTTGCATTGTTGGTAAAGGCCAAGCCAATATGTTTAGCGTATAGCAGTTACTGTTAGTAATAGATAAAATCATTTCAGGAAAGACTGCCTGCGTAAATTTTCTTACTTAACATATTTGTCGCAATTAGCCCCGAAAATGCCTCAATTACACCCCTTACTATTTGCAGGAAATAGTCAACTTTGTACAAAAGAAAACTTAATTCAATAACAAAGTAAATCTTAAAACAATGGCAAAAGTTTCAATTTATCTCAACTTCATGGGTAACACTGAAGAAGCATTTAATTTCTACAAATCAGTATTTAATACAGAATTTGCAACGCCCGTTATGTATATGAAGGACATGCCGCCGCGTCCGGATATGCCCCCGTTATCAGAAAAAGATGCAAACAGTGTAATGCATGTGTCCCTTCCGATATTGGCGGGCACCTTATTAATGGGCACGGATATGCTCGAATCTTTGGGACATAAATTGGTAGTAGGTAATAACGTAACGATTAGTCTTGAACCGGATTCGAAAGAAGAAACAGACAGGTTATTCATAGCTCTTTCTGAAGGTGGCAGCGACATAGCACCCATGAGGGATGAGTTTTGGGGTTATTGGGGATCTTGCTTAGACAAGTTTGGTACCCGCTGGATGTTTAACTTTCCGAAACAGCCATAAACGAAAAGCAATTGCATCGGGGTATTACTTATACAACTTTTTCGGTCGGGAAATTTGTGCGGAATTTTTGTTCTTGGCAGGAAAGCCAGCCACACTTCTACAGCCTAACTATGAAAAATGTCAACAGATATTTTCATTAATTATTCTAATAAATCAAACAGTACACACTAATGTTGAGTAGTTATATTTGTTTTAGATTTTAGATAATGAAGCCTCATTTTTCGAAGATCATCCAAACAAATAAAATGAAAAACCAAGTTGAAATTATAGAAGTAAAAAATGCAATTGAATTTTCGCAGGCAAAAGAATTAATACTTGAATATGTAAAATGGCTTGGCATTGATTTATCTTTTCAAAATTTTGATGAGGAAATAGATACTTTGCAGGTGACATATAGCGAACCTAACGGCGGTTTATGTTTGGCATTAAGAAATGATAAAGCAGTTGGAGTTGCCGGAATAAAAAGATTTAATGAAAGCGAATGTGAATTGAAACGGATGTTCGTGCAACCTGGCAGCAGGGGATTTGGTATTGGAAAGCTATTACTTATCCGCTGCGTTGATATCGCAAAAAAATTAAACTACGTTACCATTAAACTTGACACTGCAGAATTCATGAAATCGGCCATAAAATTATATACCGACAATGGTTTTGTGGAAATTCTAGCTTATCGATATAATCCATACGAGGAAGCAAAGTATTTCGAATTAAACTTAGAGTTAACACCAAAAAACGAAAAGTCAGACTATTAGTTTGCCCGCGGACGAGGATATGCTAAACTGCCTTTCGCAGCGTTTATCAGATAGGCCAATGTTCCGGCATTTATATTTCCAGTTTTTCTTTAACACGGACCGGGTAGTTTAATTTAAAAGGCATGCCGCGGTTTTTATCAGAAGGTTTGCTCCTGGCTTCGTTATTAACATGAGCTGAGAAAGTGATTTTATTTTCACCGTCTTTTTTCCAGATATCATCGATGGTATAATATTCATAGGTTGTTTACCTCCCTGCGATGACGGGGGATCGTGAGCAGACAGATCGATTGGTTCACAAATCTGAATGCAACCTATGTTTACAGTTTGATATTCATTCTACATGTCGAAATGAATAGGTCAGCGTGAAATAAAACAAAAAGGGACCTTACCTTGTCCCTTTTGTAAAATCAAAAAACCCCCAAAGAAAACCAGTTTAATTAGCTCTTTATTATTTTTTGACTAGCAATTGTTTGGCCGTTTACAACAACATTTACAATATACATTCCCGGAAGCTGAGAAGACAGATCCTGCAACTGAATATTGTTTTCACCTTTATTGATAGTTGATTCCGTTTTTTTCACCACAGTTCCAGAAAGGCTGATCATTCTTATTTCCGCTTTTCCGCTATTATTGCTGGTAAAATTTATATTGAGATTATCCATATAAGGGTTTGGCATAACCTGTATTAAAACTTTTTGGTTATTAACAACGTTGCTGACGCGAACCATTTTTATTACACTATATGTTACGTGGCCTTTTACATCAACTTGTTTTAACCTATAATAAATAATAGTGTGGTTTGAGATTTCCTTGTCATTGTCCTTAAAGCTATATTGAGCAATTCCGTTGTTCTGAGATTGAGCTCCTAAAACAAATGCAGCAGTTGAAAAGGTAACCTGGTCAAAACTTCGTTCTACTTCAAAATGATCATTGTTAATATCTGCACTTGTTGTCCAGTTTAATTTAACTGCATTATTGTCATATATCGCATCAAAGCTTTCGTAGGTAACAGGCAGAACGCTGTAACGACCGATAAGGTCTCCGAAGTAAATACTGTGAAAACGATCTGTAGCAATAGCTCCATTGTTTCCATTATTGTCAACCTCGGCCCCGGTATAAATTTGAAAGCTTGAACGGTTAGTAAAACTGTAATCAATTCTTACATCAAAAGCCAGGGTATCAATCCCAACGCGGTTTGCCACAGGGCCTAAGGCCATAAAGACTGAATCGTCGTCATCCGTTCCTAACAAATTATCAGTATCTTTCATGCTGGAAAGGGTTAGCAAACTTGGTATTAAAGTATCCGGCAGGCTATAATTAACATTGCTTCCAACAATTCCGCTTAATTCTCTTACCCTAACGTTATCTCCGTCGACATCTACCGCAGATAAATCTATCAGGGGAAATACATAAGGGACATTTGCACTGTCAAACTCAACATCCCACTTAATATAAGAAGTACCAAAAGTGCCGGGACCGCCGACAGTTGGCTGCCATGCATCGAGATAACCTGTAGAAGTATTATCCATGTCTTTAAGTACGGCTCCGCCTACAATGTTTATTATAGTAACATAAGCATCTTTGTTGTTATAAACATTTGTAAAAAGGTATTTAGCTCCAATTTGACCATTAGTACCCGATACCAAAACAGGGTTACTAAATTTAAACTTCGGGGCTTTGCCCTTGCCACCACCGGCATTAGCAGAAAAACTTAAAAGGAGAGTAAAAATGGTAAGGATAAGCATGCACTTACCAAATAGCGTAAAATTCTTGTTCATTTTCTTGGGTTTTGAGGTTACCTAAAATTTTTTTGCAGATTGACTGCTTAAATCATTTAAGGAATTTCAAAAGGAGAAGGTCAAGGTTATTCTACAAGATTGGAGGTGTTAGTGAAATAAGAAAGTAAGAGGTAACATACATTTCTAATTCGAATACAAACATAGAGTACATTTTCCGGGAATGCAAGACCGTAAAATTACTGTCTTTGCTGATTAAGAAATTTTCGAAATTATTGGGTGGTTAATTAAAAAATGTCTATTTGTTAAGAACAATGTTATTTGATAATTTCTTGAATATTGCCGAAAAAATTTGTAATATTTTTAATTTATCTAAAGAAATTGAATTATTTCCTGTGTTACACAATAAAAATTGAAAAATTTAGTTGCAGCGCTTGAGTCTGATTTTACCCGGTTCGATGCATGAGGGAATGGAATTTCTCTTACTCCTGAAAGCTCTATGAATATCAATATTTTAAATGCCATTGATTAGTTCAATGCAGCTATCTGTGAAACTATGAATATGGAATTCCGGGATGAAGTTGGCGGCGAAATCCGGGGTTTGGATACCCAAGCTTTCTTGGCAGCAAGCTATGATTGCTCCTTGGGAATTTCCGAAATCGTTCAACCAGTTCGTAATTTTACCTTGACTTTTCCTTTCCGGATTTGTTTTTACAACTTTCAAAAACAAATAAGAGTCGGAAAATCATTCCTTTTCTAACAATTCTTTAAGGTTTTGCAGGCTAAACATTACAGTTTTAATTTTTTTTAAAATGCGGCTAAGGTTTTACATCATGGTGAATCCGGATGTGAAAGTGGAGATTTTATTTCGGAGATAATATTGATCAAATTTATCTAAATGAAAAAATCATACTTTTATCTTTGATTCACAATAACCACTATGAAAAGTTTATTATTACGTTTAGGATCGCTAGTCTTCCTTGTATGCATTTTTTCGGGTTGTAAAAAAAATAAAATTGCTGCTCCATCTGGCCCGCCTACAGTTACTGGTGTATCAAATCTAGTTGCAGGTATAGGATATCATATTCTAATTGCAGGTACTAATTTCAGCCCAAGTATCTCAGGTAATACGGTAGCGATTAACGGTGTTGCCGGAACGGTGACTTCCGCTTCATCTAACCAACTAGCCGTCGTTTTTACGAATGCAGTTACGGGCAAAATTTCAGTAACCGTTAATGGTAATACCGCAACTTCCGGCATTGATACCCGGATCATTAACTTGACAGTTTCAACACTTGCCGGGAGCGGAGCGATCGGCTCGGACAACGGAACGGGAACTGCCGCCAGCTTTAATGGCCAGTGGGGTTGTGCAATGGGTGCCAACGGAAATTTATTTGTTGCAGATACGTACAATCATAAGATAAGAAAAGTTGCTTTTGACGGAACTGTCAGTACGGTGGCAGGCACGGGCAGCCAGGGAAACCAGGATGGACCTTCTGGTACCGCAACTTTTAATTATCCTTATGGTATTGCGGTGGATAAGAATGAAAATATTTATGTGTCAGAAATCGGCTCCGACAACATTCGCAAAATAGCGTCTGATGGTACCGTTAGTACATTTGCAGGAAGCCCTACCGGGCGAACCGGCTCAAGCGATGGTAGCGACACTTCAGCCACTTTTCAAGATCCGTTGGGCCTTGCAGCCGACGACAATGGAAATATATACGTGGCAGATGCGGCGAACAACAAGATAAGAAAAATAACCCCCGCCGGAGTCGTTACAACGGTTGCCGGAAACGGGACAGCGGGAGCAGGAAATGGTGCCGCACTTTCAGCAACTTTTAATACACCGCTCTCGGTTGCAATAGATGCAGCGAATAACCTATACGTGACAGAACAAAAAAATTACGATGTAAGAAAAATAGCTGCTGATGGAACGGTAACCACAGTGGCAGGCACCGGTCAGGCGGGCTCCGCAGATGGTGCAGGCACCGCAGCAGCCTTTAATTATCCAGTAGGTATTGTGGCCGACCTTTCCGGCAATCTTTATGTAACAGATAACGGATATGGAACAATAAGAATTATTACACCTACGGGATTTGTAGCAACGCTTGCGGGAAACGGTAATCAAACTTCAATTGATGGGATAGGATACCAGGCGAGCTTTAAAAATCCTCTTGGCATGGCTATGGATTCAAGTGGCAACCTGTATGTAATGGATAACTCTTCCAATAAGGTAAGGAAAGTTACTGTGCAATAAAATGGTATAGCCGTTATTGTTAGCTGTTGCTAAATTGCCCGGCGCAGTTTCAAAAATACTGTTTCCTGTGCCGTACTTCATGCTGCAATAATTTAACGGTGACTCCGGATAGTAAGGCGTGTTCTTTTAACGGCAGCTCAGTTTCATTTTATCGAACCAGTAAACTGGTCCCTTTTCGGCTATATGTTTTATTATCTGCTCCTATGCCTTCTGCCATCCAAACAACTACTTGCGATAATTGAGGAATACCTTTGAATGTTCCGTCCCACCCGGCCCTGTCGGTAGCGGTTTGGTATAAAAGGGATCCAAGCCTGTTATATATTCTGAAATAGTTAAGTTGCTTGATGCCAAATAACACGGGCCGTAAGAAATCATTTAACCCATCACCGTTAGGCGTAAACGCAGTTGGAACTAAAATATCAGCTTTCTCAACTGTTCTAACTAATTGCGTATCTACGGTAACACATCCCCCTAAAGTTTTTATTGCTATTGTATACAATTGATCTGATGGTCCCGTAAAAACGGGGTTATAATTAGTACGGGTATTTAAGAAGGTTCCCGGACTCCATAATACTTCGTTGCCAAATTTTCTTGCCTTTAAATCAAAAGGTAAATTGATAACGGCATATTCCACCGGATAATTGATACCCGCCGTGGGGTTATCAATTACAATATCCTTGTTGCCGGTAGCAATACTGCATCCATCACTATTAACAAGCAGTGCGTAATAAGTACCCGTTTCGCTAACTCTATAACTAGTCTGCGTTGCACCTCCTATCAATCCTTTATCGTTGTACCATTGAATCTTTTTTGTTGGATTAACATGAAGCACTGCACTGTCGCCACTGTCGGAACAATACATAGCATCACCAGTTAAACGCAATGAACTGTCAATTATGGAGGCTATAACACGAACTGTATCATAATTTATGCATCCTCCGCCGTCATGATTGGTTCTAAGGATGTAGTCAGTGGTTCTCTCCGGGCCCGCCAGTGGATTAGAAATATGAGAATTAGATAGTCCGGCTGCCGGGCTCCAGGTATATACTAAGCCAGGAACAGAATTGGCGCCGATTGGCACCGGGTTAAGATTGCATGAAAGCGTATCTCTTCCTGCCCTGGATATTACATTTAATGAATCTTCCAGCATTGCGTATAAAGTATCTACGCATCCGTAACCATCGTAAGGCGCTACCACTACTGCGAATTTTGATCCTGCTGGTGGTGGAGGTTGAAAGGTAACTGTTTGTTGCGTTCCGAGCACCTTCGTAAATGCATTATCATACCAGGTGTAATTTTGATATCCAAAAGGTGCCGTTAAATTTATAGCCGTATCATCTTTACAATAAGTGCTTCCAACAAAATTGCTGGAGCATTCTGAATTAACATCCAGGTAAGCATATCCAAAATGTTTTTTGAAAGTGCAATCGGCTGTTTTAAAAAAAAGACGGATCGTTTTCCCTGCGTTGCCATCAAGATTTACTGAAACTGCCGACCAGTCTTTACACCAAACAGGCGTTTCTCCCCCAGGATTTGGCGACTCGAAAAAGCCGGGCAAAAGCGTACCATATGGAATAAAAGTGAAAGAAGAACACGAAATTGTTTTGTGATCGGTAACATTAGTAATTTCAATTACCAATCGGGGTTGCTGATATTCTGCATGATTAGGATCCTGGAATACCACAGCATAATGATAGATGAGCGAATAAATATCCCGGCCTGGAGGAATGGTGAATTCATACGATATTCCTTCTGCCTGCGTGCCTGCTAAATTATTGCCAAGCCGTATGGAGTGCTGGCTGCCATTAGGGCAATTTACCGGGAAGCCACCATACTGATCTACACTGTCTCCTGAATTTGCCGTGTACATTGTTTGGCGATTGAAAACCGGCCCTGCCGTAGGTTGTAAATTAAGAACATTAACTCCGTTTACGGTATCTGCTTCACCAATATAACATTGCCATCCAACGAAAGTTCCCGTTTCAAAATCAATATTAAAAGGACAGGTTTGGGCATTTGCCACAAAAAAGCCCGGACATACAACCAAGCCCAATAATAGTAATTGAAATTTGAAATGGTAAACCGGCATATTAGTCTTATAACGGCCTAAAAAAAATTACGGTTGCTTCGCTATCGCCTATGAAGTTAAAGATTTTACTTGTTTTAAATGTTGTTCTTTTGAAAGACGAAGTTACCCGTTTCGGTTTCCTGTTTATTTGGTAAAAGGAAACAGAAATAAATGCTGAATATTCGCAAGACGTCTTCGATTGAGAGAAGGAAAGGGCGTTTAAGATTTGTAAGTCTTCAAAACGGTTTTGCCCGTGAACATATCTTTAAATTTGTCAACCATTTGTTTATACTTCCCACTGGTTTCATAGTTTTCTGCATCTGCATCCGTTTCCCATGCTGTAAATGAAATATAATCGTTAGTGCCATCGGTAGGCTCAAGTAACATGATATTTATATTGCCTTTCTGGTTTCTTACTTCCGGAACTAATTCTTTTTGATAAAGTTTTTTGGCTTGCTTCACTTTTTCGGCCGGGATGTGTAATCGAGTCAAACGTACTACCATGCTATTTTTTTAAGATTAATAATATTAATTTTTCAGGGCAGAAAGGGAATACATAAATACGAATTAAAAAGCAACAAGCAAATAAAATCTATAAATCAAATTATTAAATTTTCTTCTTCGCGTCTTCTGCGGTTGCATAACAGTTTCGCTAAGCCCAAATTTTCTTGTGCGAAATCTAAAGATAGAATAATATTGTCGCGTTAGTTTTTATCCTTTTCAATTGTTAAATGATGCGAAAGTTGGGTTGGTGCTTATTACTACTACAATTATTTCGGGTAATCGTCTATGTGAGTCGATATGACACATGAAAATGCCCTCGTGTTTTAAACCAAAATTTCCATTCCTTCTTTTGCAAAACTAGAGGCGGGAAATATCTTCTGACACTCTTTTTCCATAGAGTCAAGAAAATCGTCGTCATGATCAGGATCGTGATGCGTAATAACGAGTTTCTTGACTTTAGCTCTGATTGCAACTTCAACAGCTTGTTCCCAGGAACTATGACCCCATCCTTTATGTTTTTGGTATTCTTCTGAAGTGTATTGACCATCATGAATAAGCAAATCTGCATTCATGGCAAGGTTAACAATATTTTCATCAATTCCGTCCACATGCTCAATATCAGTACACACAACAAGCGAGGCGGCAGCATCGTCTATCCGCAAACCGTAAGAACCTCCCCAGAAGAGATGGTGTTGAGGGGTTACAGTTACATTCGCTTCGTATAGAGTTTCTTTGTCGCCATACGATAAAAATTCAAACTGTGCACCCATCGTCTCAAGTCCTATTGGAAAATATTCCTTTTGCATTTGTAACGAAAAAATCTCCTTTAGATCTTTAAATTCTCTTTGCTTTCCCATGACGAGTATCCCGATTTTTTGATGATGGTTATAGGCTGGCGCAAAAAAAGGTAATCCCTGTATATGATCCCAATGGAAATGAGAAAAAAGTATATTGATAATGTTTTGATGTAATCCTGTCTTTATTATTTCCTTGCCCAATTTTCTAATGCCCGTCCCGGCATCAATTATTGCAATTCTATTTACGTTTTCACGGAATATACGGATGCAGGTAGTATTGCCTCCATATTTCAGAAATTCTTTGCCACTCACCGGCAGTGATCCTCGTACACCATAGAATTTAATTGTCATTTATTAAAATTTTAGTTGAATGATCCTGATACTGAGGTGTTAAAATTCTAATCAAACATGGCAACAATGGACGGTGAATAAACTTATCAGGATATTTTAATGCTAAATTAAGCGCTCCTAATAAGTATAGCAAGTATTTTCTCTTTAAAGTTTGCCGGCAGTCCACTACTTTTCATCTGCTATAAATATTGAAGTTTCGGTTTTGAATCAAATCTATCTATACTTGTCCTTTTTTTTAGCAATACAAAAGGTATGAAAAATTTCAGATCGTAGTACGCCAAAGTCAACTTTTACCCATAATTTCTAATGCATTTTTAGTTTTATTTAATGTGACATTATTTCTTTCTGCCTTTCGGCAGTTCGTGATTTATCGCAGGTATAATAATGCCAAGGGCCGGTCAGGTGTTTAAATAATCCCAGGCAGTCAAATGAAGATTATCGTCACATTGAAATACATTTAAACTAAATAGTTATTTATTTTTAAGGATTAAATATTTGAATATGGTAAGCCTTGCCGAGATAAGAAAAAAAATTATGAAGGGTGATATTTCTTCTCTGCTTCATTTGAGCAGTGAAAAAAATATTCATCCATCAGAAGTTGCTAAACTATTTAATGAATTACCAATTGATAGTACTTTAAATGCCTTCCAGTCTTTTCCGCCAAAAAAGCAGGTAGTTGTATTTTCTTATCTTGATATTTTATTGCAGAAAAAAGTATTGCGTGGATTAAGTAAAGAAAGATCGACTTATATCTTAAACAAATTAAGTTCCGACGACCGCGTTAATTTGATCAACTCTTATAAGGGCGTAGAACGATCACATATTCTCGAATTATTAGAAGATAAGAATAAGAAGGCCACCCATGATATGCTTGGCTTTCCAAAAGAAAGTGTGGCAAGGCTTGTTAATACTGAGTTTGCAACAATAAGTGGAGATATGACGATCGAAAAAGCTAATGAACATTTAAGGACACACCATGTAGATTCGGAAACCGCTAATGTAATTTATGTAGTAGATGCGGAAGGAAAGTTGATTGATGATATCCCTGTAAGGAGATTAGTGTTGAATGACCCTAAAAAAAATATCTCTGAAATTATGGATGGGTATTGCGTGAAACTGGATATTGATGACAGCACGGAAGATGCCGTTACGAAATTCCGGGAATATGACCGTACGGTCTTGCCCGTTACTAATGCAGATAATTTATTATTAGGTGTAGTAACAATTGACGATGTTATGGATGTACAGGAGATGCGTGATACGCGGGAGATGCAAAAATTTGGTGGTGTTGAATCACTCGAATTTCCTTATGTGCAAACCACTTTATATTCTCTGGTAAAAAAGAGAGCCGGCTGGCTGATCATCCTTTTCCTGGGAGAAATGTTTACTGCAACTGCAATGGGCCATTTTGAAAACGAAATTCAAAAAGCAGTAGTGTTGTCTCTTTTTATACCACTCATTATTTCAAGTGGTGGTAACAGTGGTTCTCAGGCAGCTACCTTAATCATTCGGGCCATGGCCGTTAAAGAACTTTCACTACGAGACTGGTGGTATGTGATGCGCCGTGAGATTACGTCCGGCTTAGCTCTGGGTGTTTTGCTTGGAGCAATCGGTTTTTTAAGAATTACCTTATGGCAGGAATTGCACATTTATGATTATGGTGCTGACTGGAGATTGTTGGCATCTACTATTTTCTTTACTTTGATCGGCATCGTAATGTGGGGAACATTAAGTGGCTCCATGATTCCTATGATATTAAAAAAGCTCGGGCAGGACCCCGCAGCTTCCTCAGCCCCTTTTGTTGCTACGCTCGTTGACGTTACAGGGCTGATTATCTATTTTAGTATAGCCGCTATTATTTTAAAAGGAACATTGTTGTAAGACTATTGACAGGGACCAAGAAAATGCCAAACTAAATTTGAATGTTAACTTTATTTACATAAACATGAAAAGTTTCTCTTTTCTTTTTACCACATTATTGATGAGTATGGCCTCTTTTGCTCAACAGGCTATTACTGAACCTATACCTTCCTCAAAACCCAGTGTGTATCAATTGCAACAGATTAAAAGAAGATATGGGATGTTTATTCACTTTGGCATAAATACTTTTTACGACCAGGAGTGGACAGATGGTAGCAAGCCCCCGGCTTCTTATAAGCCACTTGTTGTAGATGCAGATCAATGGATAAGCACGGCCAGGGATGCTGGTATGAAGTATGTAATTCTGGTAACCAAACACGTGGATGGTTTTTGTCTCTGGGATAGCAAATACACTAATTATGATGTGGGAAGTTCGGGCAATAAAACAAACGTAGTTGAAGCTGTTGCAGAGGCCTGCAGGAAATACGGAATCGGCATGGGTATTTATTATTCCTTGTGGGACAGGCATCAGAATGCTGATGTCAATGACACTTCTTTGGATAAAGCATATAATCAATATATGATTGGTCAGATTAAAGAACTGATTGGCATCATAAATAAACATACAAAGGTTGTTGAATTATGGCTTGATGCCGGCTGGGAAAAAAAGAGGTCACGGTGGCCCATCCCCGAAATTTATGAGACGGTAAAAAATATGGCGCCTCAGTGCCAGGTTGGCGTTAATTGGTCAATAGGAACACCGGAAAACCCAGACCCTGATTCATCATTTGTATTACCTACGATGCAAAAAACAGGATATCCCATCAGGTACTTTCCAAGCGACTTCAGAATGGGTGATCCTTATCTTCCTGCCAACCCAGATCCTAAATTATTTTCCCACAATGGGAATCTTTATTATATGCCATGGGAAACAACTGTATGCATCAGCCAGAAATGGTTTTATAATACAACCGACACCATTTACAAAACACCTCAACAGCTTTTGAAATTATACAATATAGCAACTGCGCAGGATAACATATTAATATTGGACCTTCCACCAGACAGGAGCGGCAAACTTCGTGAAAAAGATCGGCAACTTGTATTTGCTTTGAGAAAGCTGATTCTTAAAGAATAAAAAATATAACGATATTTAAAAGTATCAGAATAATGATCAATAGTCAATAAAATATCCTTTTATGGATGCTTAAAAAAATGAAGAACTTATTTACCCTCGTTTTCTTAGTCTGTTTGTTTTCCGGCAAATATTTATGGGCGCAAAAAACTTTACATGCAAGTGTTGTCGCAAGGCCTTCAACTGTTTCATCAAATTCATTTTATATCGGAAACAAAGAACCTTTGCAACCTCTCTACCTGATAAAGCTGCCGGTTGGTGTTATTAAACCGGAAGGCTGGATTTTAAAGTACCTGCAGTTGCAGCGGGACGGTTTAACAGGCCATCTTGGTGAGATAAGCGGGTGGCTGGATAAAAATAATAATGCATGGTTTAGCGGTAACGGAAAGGGTGATCATGGATGGGAAGAGGTTCCTTACTGGCTTAAAGGATATGGTGATCTCGGGTATATTTTAAAAGATGAAAAAATTATTGCTGAAACTAAATTATGGCTTGGTAAAGTTTTTCAGAGCCAGCAACCAAATGGATACTTCGGCCCCCGTGTAATTGATGATAAACATAAGAATGATGCAAATGCAATTCCTGATCTGTGGCCCAACATGATCATGCTCTGGTGTATGCAATCGTATTATGAATATAGTAATGATGCAAGAGTAATACCATTTATGACAAAGTACTTTAAATGGCAGGTAACCGTTCCCGATAGTTTGATGCTGAAACTATATTGGGAGAATAGCCGCGGCGGTGATAATCTCTACAGTATTTATTGGTTATACGATCATACCGGTGAAAAATGGCTCCTTGATCTTGCAAATAAAATTCACAGGAATACCGCGAACTGGTCGCAAAACAATGAATTACCTAACTGGCACAATGTTAATGTTGCCCAGTGCTTCAGGGAACCTGCTACTTATTACATGCAGGCAAAAGATACCAGCTATTTAAATGCGACATACAACGATTTTTATTTAATAAGAAATATATACGGACAAGTGCCGGGTGGCATGTTTGGTGCGGATGAAGATGCCCGTAAAGGATTTACTGATCCGCGGCAGGCGGTGGAAACCTGCGGCATGGTGGAGCAAATGTCTTCCGATGAAATTTTAACCGGCATAACCGGAGATCCGATGTGGGCTGATAATTGTGAGGATGTTGCTTTTAATACGTATCCCGCTGCTGTAATGCCTGACTTTAAAGGCTTGCGTTATTTAACCGCACCGAATATGGTGGTAAGCGATAGTAAAAATCATTCCCCCGGTATAGAAAATGCAGGTCCCTTTTTAATGATGAATCCCTTCAGCAGTCGTTGCTGCCAGCACAATCATTCCCAGGGTTGGCCATATTACGAAGAGCATTTATGGATGGCTACTCCCGATAATGGGCTGGCTGCAATATTATACAACAGCAGCGCTGTAACAGCAAAGGTTGGAGATCGTTCAGGCCACACCGTTATGCTGCGGCAAATCACGAATTACCCATTTGATGAGCATATTAAAATTGAAGTGAATGTAACTTCTCCGGTAAGTTTTCCTTTATACCTGCGTATACCCGGTTGGTGCGATAATGCAACCGTTAGTATTAATCGTAAACAAGTAAATATTCATGCAACTGCAGGTTCGTACATACGCCTTGAAAATAATTGGAAGCAGGGAGATGTAATTGAATTAATGTTACCCATGGGCGTAACCATCAAACAATGGACACAGAATAAGAATAGTGTAAGTGTTAACTATGGCCCGCTTACCTTTTCTTTAAAAATTGATGAATCGTATAAGTTGATGGATAGCAAACAGTCTGCCATAGGCGATTCAAAATGGCAGGCGAATGCGGATCAGACCAAATGGCCTGCTTATGAAATTTATCCGGCCAGCAGGTGGAATTATGGTTTGGCATTAAATGATAAGCAAGCCGCCGATCAGTTTACAATAATTAAAAAACAATGGCCACAAAATAATTTTCCTTTTACAGAAACAGATGTGCCTATCTTAATAAAGGCCAAAGGGAAACTTATTACTTCATGGACACTTGATAAGTATGGTTTGTGTGAAACGTTACCGCAGAGCCCGGTAACTGTTGATACGAAAGAAGAAACAATTGATTTAATACCAATGGGTGCCGCACGGTTGCGGATATCAGCATTTCCTGTTGTGAATTAATATTGTTATGCCCTTATTCATGTTGAAAAAATCCTATCATGGTAGTTATTGAATTCAATGCGTTGGCCAAACATAAAAATCTTTCTTCTTATCATTCTCAATATTCTTAATGTGAGCATACTCTTTAAATATACCAATGTCGGCAATGTCGTGTTGTTTCAACTGATCCAGCATTGCCAAACCATCTTTGGTTTTAATATAATATTCCAGGATATATGAATATTTGCAATTTTCATAGTAGGCTTCGTAAATATTCAAATTACCTGCAGTAAATAATTGCTTGTAAGTCTTGAGATCGGCTCTTGGGTCGCTTAGAAAAACAATAATCTTGCGTTCGTTGCCAGCGGTGTTGTGCAATCTATTTGCCTCCAAAATTGAATAGCCGCCTGCCAGAATTGACTTTATTGGCACTTGCACAATCCGGGAATTTCTCCCTTCGTTAGAAAATTTAAATTCCAATTCGCTGGAGGTAAAACGATGTTGGGCAACATAATGGAATCTTCCTTCCGTTTCATTTTGATGCAGCGTAACATCTTTATTGCTATTTAACGAATGCCTGAATTGCTCCCATCGCTTACTAAACTGCTCTTTATCAAGTGTAGTTTCAAAACATACAAAATGTACTCTCTCATTTGTTTCCATTGCTACAAGGTAAGCTATTAAATCAACTAATGCGAGATGATGCACTTCGATATCTCATTTTTGATTCGACAGAAATTTGAATTGGGCTAATCTAATGGCAAGCCAGGCGGTTAAACGCTGAGTGGTTTTTCTGGCTGTAAACCGGCAAAAAGTAGCAGGAATTTTCGATAACAATTCGAACAATTTGATAATATTCTCTCACCAGGAAACTTATCAATTATTGTTACCGTGATAGAGGTTGTATTATCTTCCAGATTCACAATAATAGCATTTCAATACAAGCACATTATTATACGTACTTATTCATTCAAAATGTTCGTAGATATACCATTGTCGTAGTAAATTCAGAAGACAAATAATTAAGCATTACCGCTCTTGCGCTGGCATTATCAGCAAGGTATCTTTGTCCCAGAAGTTGATTGATGTTCAAGAAACATTAATCAAAATATCCAAATCCATAGAAAAGAACCTTTATCCAATTATCCAATAGAAAATCATAAAATCTGATATCAGTCAACTTCTAATTTTTTTCATCCAATACCTATAGATTACTAAATAATCTCAATAAAGAAAATCCGATAACAACTATCCAATTTATCCTGTTTAGAACAACAAACCCTGGAATTAAAATTATTAAGCCCGCTTAACCGCGGGTCTTTTTATTGCATGGTATGGCCGATAGAAACTGCCAAAACTCAAATTAATAATGCCTTGCTGAAATAGACTTCCTTTTAGATACACGGAGTTTATTACTATAAATTATCGGTGTTTTCTTTTACTTACCAGGTCTGTTGATAATCGTTCCGACTTTATAAAGTCATTTATTAAATTTACCAAGAAGCAGAAAACAGCATTGCAATCCAATGAATATTCAACAATACCTGGAACGAATTAAGTATGATGGTAATGTTACCGCGTCATTAGATGTGCTTTCAAAACTACAGGTATTGCATTTAATGAATGTGCCTTTTGAAAACCTGGATATTCAAAACAAAATAAAAATTAACCTTGATAATTTGTTTGATAAAGTTATCACCCGAAAGAGAGGTGGTTTTTGTTATGAATTGAACGGGATGTTTTATAAGCTATTGAAACAAATTGGGTTTGTGGTTAAAATGGTTTCTGCCAGGGTTTATAATAATGTTACAAAAAATTATAGCCCTGAATTCGACCATATGGCGTTAATTGTATCATTAGATAAAGATGATTACCTTGTCGACGTAGGATTTGGAGAGTTCGCCCTATGCCCAATAAAGATAGAAACAGGCACCGAGACAGAAGACGCAGGAGGAACTTTTAGAATCGACAGATATGATAATAAATACTTTGTAGTTCAAAAAAAGAATGAACACGGGGAATTTATTGCCGAATATATTTTCACAAAAAAGAAGAGGAAGATTAAAGAATTTTACTCACGATGTATTTACCACCAGGAAAATGAAGAATCTCATTTCACTCAAAAAAGAATTTGCACAATGGCAACAGAATGGGGTAGAATAACCTTAACTGGTACCACTTTAAAAATAACAGAAAAGGGAATTGTAAAAGAGACTAAATTAAATGATGAAATGGAAGTTCAGCAGGTATTGTGGAGCTATTTTGGTATAAAACCTTAGGCCATTAGCCAAAAGTCCAACAAAAAAATGCATAAGTAATAAGCCTGCATATTTTCTATTCTAAAAGCTTGCTGCAATCATTATAATATTTATGTTTCATTCTGGATAATAAAATTTAAATTGTCGCTTCTTTTTTTATAGAATTTTCAAATCATTTTTAGACTATGTCTCATACCAAAAAGAAAAAGCATTCTCCGCATCCACCTGTTCCGCAGATTAAAAAGGATATAAAAAAATATCGCGTTATTGCCGTGGCCGTTATTTTCTTTTTACTATTTGGCGGAGGTATTGCCTTTTTTGCAGCCGGCAACAATGTAACCTGGCTGATAGTTGGTGCGGTAGTGGGAGCGGTTTGCGGATATTTCTTTGGAAAGCAGATCGTAAAAGGGTTGTTTAAAAACTAAGGCGTCACAATTTTATTGATCGAGTGTAGGTTCGCTAATGCTTCTAAAAACAGAAAGTCTCCGTCAGCATTGTGATAAATAATTCCAAAAAAAGTCAGGATAATTATTAAAAACATTTAACCATTGATGATTTTCACATTGTCATTAAGAATGTTGTGGAAACAAAAAAACAACAATTACATAGTGAATCTGTAGAAAAATATGGATACCTGGTGAATAATTTTACATCAATTGAACACTATCCAGAAATTTATGACGTTTATTTATAGAGGTAATCGGTATAGGGGGCAACTGTACTGCAAACGTATTTTATTGTTTAAAAGATGGAGGCCAGTTTGCAGTTTTGGCCCGTGTCTTGTATAACTTTTTTGCCGAGTTTATTTGAAATTGAAATATCGAATTATATTTGCCGTTGGTATAGTTCACCCTTTGAGACTTATGACTTTATACAGAAACCTACGCCTACACCTGGTAATTCTTTGTTTACTTACCACTGGTATTGCGAATTCGCAAACATCAGTTCTCACCCAGCACAATGATTTATATAGAACAGGATGGAACAATAAAGAATCAATTCTTACAACCAAGAATGTAAATAGCAAATCTTTTGGCAAAATATTTTCACGTACGGTTGATGATCAAATATATGCCCAGCCGCTCGTGGTATTGAACGTCAATTTACCCAGCAATGGGAATAAAAATATCGTAATTGTAGCTACCGTTAATAATTCAGTTTACGCATTTAATGCAGATTCCGCTAACATTAGCAGCCCTTACTGGCAGGACAGTTTAACGCCTTCCGGCTCAAGACCTATAAAGAATAGTGACATGACGGGCGCCTGCAGTGGTATGTATAAAGATTTTAGTGGTAATATGGGAATAGTAGGTACACCCGTGATTGACTCTACCACAAATACAATGTATTTAGTATCAAGAAGTGTAACACTTGGAACAAACAAGGTTTTTCAACAATACCTTCATGCATTGGATATTACTAACGGGCACGAGCGTCCGAATAGCCCGGTATTAATAACTGCCCAGGTCGCTGGAACTGGCAGCGGAGGTGTTGGAGGAGTATTGACATTCGACCCCCAGAAGCAGAACCAACGTGCGGGGCTTTTGTTATTGAACGGAATTGTTTTCATCACGTGGGCTTCCCACTGCGATTGGGGACCCTACCATGGGTGGGTAATTGGATACAACAAAACCTCTTTGCAACAGCAAATTGTTTATAACGATACTCCGAATGGAGATGCTGGTGGAATATGGATGAGCGCTGCAGCGCCTTCCGCTGACGACTCGGGAAATATATACGTGGCAACCGGAAACGGATCAGTGGGTGTAGGAAAGGATTCGGCAAATTTGATCAACCGTTCTGAAAGTGCTTTAAAATTAACTCCGACGGGGAATACTTTGAAGGTCAGCAATTTCTTTACACCAAGTAATTACAAATATCTCGATGGTTACGATAAAGATTTTGGCGTGGCGGGAATGTTATTAATTCCTAATACCAATCGAGTGTTAACGGGAGCTAAGGATGGTAACCTATACCTTTTAAACCGTGATAACATGGGAGGGTATGATTCTGCAACAAATCATATAGTACAAACTATTGTACTTGGAACTAATGTTTGGATTCTTCGTTCATCTCTTGCATATTACAAAGGAGAGCAAAAGGAATTTGTATATTCCTGGAGCGAAAAGGCGCCATTGTATGCATTTCCTTACAAGAGGGGCCCTGACACGCTGGATGTTTTAAATGCAATTGTGAGTGGTGTACATGGCCCTACTTCCGGAAATGGCTCATTTTTTTCCCTATCTTCAAATGGATCTGTTGATTCAACTGCACTCTTATGGGTGAATCAGTCGGTGAGTGGAAATGCAAACCAGTCGGTTTGCCTGGGTATATTAAGAGCATTTAGTGCGACAGATGTAACAAGGGAGTTGTGGAATTCTTCGATGGATTCTAATGATTTACCCGGAAATTATGGCAAATTTACCTGCCCCACAATCTCAAACGGGAAGGTGTACCTCGCAACATTTTCTAATCAGTTAATGGTATATGGATTAAAGGATTCAACGGCCTGTGATAGCTGTAGTTTAGTAAACATTGCATTGAATAAGCCTGGAGTGGCCTCTACATCTGCCTCTGGTTTGCCAGCTTCGGCAGCTTTTGATGGTAATCTTACCACGAGGTGGAGTAGCAATGCTACAGACTCTGAATACATCTATGTTGATCTTCGCGCCAGATATGATTTGTGTAAAGTGGTATTGAAATGGGAGACGGCTTTAGGTCAAAATTTTAACATCCAGGTTTCGGATGATCATACTAACTGGACAACAATAAAAGTAATAACCGGAAACAAAAGTTTTGAAAATTATATTCCATTACAGGCACGTGGCAGATACGTTAGGATGCAGGGTGTACAAAGAGGTACTTCCTATGGTTATTCTCTTTGGGAATTTGAGGTATATGGAAAATTAAGCAGTAACCAAATTGTCGGTTCAGGTACAATTTGCCCCAATTCAAATAATCACCTTCTGGCAAATGTCCCCTGTGCTACTTATCAGTGGCAGTTAGATTCAGGTAGCGGCTTTCATAATATAATTAATGATAGCATTTATGCCGGTACAAACAGCGCTACTCTTACATTAAATAATCCATCATCTTTATGGTATGGTTACAAGTATCGTTGTATTATGGACACATTAACGAGTAGCCCTATAACGCTTCGTTTTTCCGACACTTGGATGGGAACTGCAGACTCTCTTTGGGAAAATCCTCTCAACTGGAGTTGCGGCCAGCTGCCAGATGCTAACACTGATGTTATTATTAATTCCGGAACTGTAATTGTAAAATCAAACCCGGTCGTAAGAAGCTTAAACCTGGCTACAGGGGTAAATTTTATGATTAAGCCCAATTTTACCTTCACTATTAATCATTAAAGAAACTCTGGACCTGGAAATAGGTTCGGTAATAGTCACTTGCCTAAAATTCCTGAAATTAATTTATTGGGAGGGAATCGAATTTAGTTCAACGGGGTTCTTAATCGTTTTCAAAATTTGGTTACCATGATGGACGCCCTCTAATAATATCTCATCTTGCAAAATCTTTTCCGGTGGTGCAATTATTTCATCAGAGGCAATTAACTGGAGCTGCCATAGTTTATTTCCATGAGTTACATGAACAAGCATTTTCTCATTTGTCGTTTTGATGGTTCCGACATCATATGAAATTGCATCTATCAAGGTGGGAAGTATCGTAAAAGTTTTGCCATTTTTCCATGCATTTTTCCAATGTATGTCTTTAGAGGGAGATTCAATATATATGAAGTTGATCGTATCCCTCGATGGTATTTCATTTCCATTTTCGTCAACTGCTATATTACCGGGTAAGTGCACTTTGTAGAATGCGTAAATATTCTTAATTGAATATTTTGATTGTGCACATGCAAAGTAACCGGTGCTTAAAAATGAATAGAAAAGAAAATATTTCAATCGAATCATTTTACAGAGTTAATTGATTTTTTTAAAACATAAATTATGTACATAAAAATTATACCGCTGTTAACCTTTGGAACTAAAAAAGGCTGCCCGTTTTAAGAGCAGCCTCCCGAGTTATTCGAGAACAATTTCTATTGTTTTACCAGTCTATTTACATAAATTTTGTCATCCACGGTTGTTCTCAACAAGTAGACTCCCGCGGCCAGGTTTACGCCCGAAACGTTTAGATTAATCACAATAGAACTTCCAAATTCTTTGAAATAAACCTTAGCGCCGTTTGCATTCAGAAGCTCAACCCTTACTTTTTGTCGCGGGCTCCTGGCAAACCGGATGTTTATAATATCGTGGAATGGATTGTTGTCAACCCAAACACGTTGTGATACATTCACATCTTTCAAAAGTATTGTAGAACTGTAGGTGAACTTGCCATCAATATCAACTATTTTTAAACGATAATAATTATATTCATTCACCAGCTTGTCAGTATAGCTATAGTTACTTACCAATGAACTATTTCCTGCCGCCGTTACTTTTCCTATTGATTGGAAAGCGATTGCGTCTGGAGATTTTTCAACATCGAAATATTTAGAACCTTGTTCCGAACTGGTTTTCCAGCTTAAGAGGATATTGTTATTGTTAAGAGTTCCGTTAAAAGTAACCAAAGTAAGAGGCAGCACCACGTTTGGATCTACAAGAAAGAATTTAGAAAATCCTGTAAAAGATGCAGTAAACAAATAACCATTAGCATAAGAAACGTAAGAAGTTGGCGCTATGATAGTATTACCTGCCGTTGCTGTTGCAATCGTAGAGGCGTCAGTTTTCGCAATTTTTAGTGTCGCCGGATCCAGGCCAGCGAGTTCTGCAGTTGTAAAATACAACCCTATTGTATAAGAAGCCCCGGAATTTGTTGATGGCGAAATATCAAAAACTTTTTCAGACCTCATACCGCCATAAAACGGCTGCCACGTTGTACCCGTTCCTGTTAGTGCCGAATTCACGCATCCGAGGTCAGCCGAAGCAGAAGAAAGATTGTTCAAAATAAGTAATCCGGTATAAAAGTAAAAGTTACCGTTACTTCCAACGTATTCAGTGCGGGATCCGGACGTATCTATCAAATTACCGAACGCAGTTTCTCCCAATCTCAACTCGGGTTTCGCGCCGGAACCATAATAAATAACAGAACTGAAAGGTGTACTGCAATTAATGCTGTCTTGCCAAATTATATTTCCCTGCGAAGCGGTTCCGCCATCTGAATATCCATAGGTTTGATCTGCAAAATCAGACGCAGAAGTGGTATTATCATAGCATACTTCCACTGCAACGTTGGAGCTGCCATCCCAGACAAATGGAACATCGAGCGTAAAAGTATTCCATCCATTCACAGTTGAATAAGAGGCAAGCGATTTAACCGATGAAGTCGCAACTGCATTTGTGGTAATATCTACCAGGTAATTCAAAGACGTTGTCCCCATCTTGATCTGCAGATTAGTGTATGGCCGCACACTTGATTTACCCATATTAAACGCCACACTGGTTATCGTTCCGGGCGAAAGCCCCGCGGCAGTTAACTCACTTGCCTTATAAAGCATCTGCGTTTTTTTGCTTGGCAAAGATGCATCAAATGGTTGACCAGCACTTGTATTTCCTAAAGTTAATGCTTGCGATCCGATTGTATACGTGCCCGTTGCGCCATTGGAAGCGGGTGCCAGGTCGTTGTCTCTTATTGTAAAAGTATAAGCTTGGCTACTTGGTGCTGCCACCGCATTTGTTGTTCCTCCAACTACATAATTTAAGGTAAATGTTTCGGTGGGTTCAACTTCAGCATCGTCGTAAACGCGAATAGTTACAGGTTGCGGAGTTGAAGGCCCGTTAGCAAATGTTAATATATTTGACGGAGAAGCAAAATTGCCATTCGTGGTAAAATCATAATCAATTCCTTGCGTTGCCGTTCCACCACCTGCAACGGCGAGAGTCACATTGGCATCGCCGGTGGGCGGTAAATCGATACTCATATTTACAGTATAATCCTTATAATTGCGGCATCCCGTGCTGCCAGCGGTTGTTTCAGCCTGGTCGTTAAAAGATGCAGCAAACCTTACATAAGGAGTTGTAAAAGGCACACTCGCTGTCCACAGACCACGGCCATGTGTAGCCGCAGCAACCGTACCATCACTTTTGCGGTATTTCAGCATATCAGTCCGAACGATAGGGAAGGTTGGATCCTGTGTCCACACAGTAGATGACCCATTGATATTGTTGGTTTCATATACACCCATTTCCGTCGCAATAATTGCTTTTGTATTGTCTTCAGGGTAGAAAATTGCCCAGCGAACAGGTATGTCGGGAAAATTTCCTGTAATGTTTGTCCAGCCACCGCTTCCCCCTCCAGTGGTGGTTGCCCAGATATGCTTTACAGCTCCATAGTTGGAATAGGTGGCAATAATATTATTGTCATCAGTGCCTATTGCTATGCATGAAACAGTGGCTCCCGGCATGCCGCTGCCCGTGATATCGGCGGCGGTAGGCGACGCCACGTTAGCGTTGTCAACTTTTACTATTTTACCGCTTTGGGTTCCAAAAAATACCCTGTTGGATGTATATGGAGATACCGATATACTCCTTACTGCCCCCGAAAATGTTCCGATGGTAACTGGTGTAAAAGTGCTGCCGGTTTGGGGGTCGTCCCACCTTATGTATTGGTTGCTGGCGCCAGCGGCATACATTATATTATTTACATTATCATAATCCGTTGGGTTAATAAACTGACCGATCGAATTTGAATAATCTACCGGACTCCATGTGGCACCGCCATTAGTGCTTCTTCTATAAGTATTATAAACATAGGAACCGAACTGGTATTGTGGCTGATCCTGATCAATTTGGACAAATGCTCCGTCTCCGCCAGTCACTTCAGTGCAGCTTCCCAAGCCTGCATTGGTAAGTTGATCTACCCCATTATCCTGGGCACCCGCGAGAAAATAATTTGTATTCGTAGGATGCAGGGCACAGGAATAATATTGTTTTAATCTTAGCCCCCTGTTTCTGTCAGTAAATGTAGCTGCACTATCTGATGAATAAAAAATTCCTCCATCGCTTCCTACCAATACCTGGTTCCCGTTCCAGACTGCAGTTTGTTGATCTGCGTGCACATAACTCAACGAGGTTCCTATCCACGTTGAAACTTGTGTCCATGAATTGCCACCGTTCGTAGAACGGTAACAATTTAGACCACCCGCTATTAGATGTTTGTCATTTGCCGGGTCCACAGCTAACGCCATATTATACCACGCTTGTGCGCTGCTTAAATCATTGGTGCCAGATGCCGCAGGCGGCGAGGCAACGGTTGCGAACCATGTGTCGCCACCATCTGTTGACTTATAAATTTGAGGTGTCTGGTAAGATGAATTTGAATTTAAGACATACAGGGTATTTCCCGCAACAGCCAGTTCGCAGTTATATTGAACATTCGGAAATACAGTTGTGGCCGATTTCCATCCAATAGAAGATACGGTATCCGGCCTGTCAGAATAGCGATAACCGGGGTTCGCCCCATTATAATATCCGCATACAATATGCATTCTTCCCGTACTGCTCAATTTCATATCTGTAATTGAAGCATTCAGCCCGGCAGGTGTAATATTTGTCCAGGTTGTACCGCCGTCGGTAGAACGTTGAATTCCTTTGCTATTTCCTATGGTCGATACATAAATATAACCGGATGCATCACAGGTAACTTTGGAAACATTAAAAAAAGATGTTGTATTGGCAAGCAGATTCCAGCTGACGCCATGATCAATACTCTTCCAAACTCCGCCGCCCCTTACTGCATCCGCATTATATGTTTTTTCACCAGTGCCAAAATACATGGTATCCTTAGTTCCTAACGGATCCTGGCAGATACTGGAAATGGCAAGGTTTCCAAAAAAATCGTTTATAGGAGTCCAGGTTGCGGGAGATGCAGATATATCAGTCGTTTTCCATAAACCTCCATCTATACCACCCACCCATACCGTGTGGTTTGTAGCATCAGAAAGGTCAACCCAAATAGCCCGCATGCGACCACTGGTAACTCCGCCTCCAGCCCGTGTATTGCCATTGCTCGGTCCGACTGCATCTGAATTGGGACCACGTTCCGCCCAGCTTAGTGAAGCAACACTACTGGGAGTATTTGGGCTTAAGCGCCTCTGGGTCATTAAGTTTTCATAGGCATTAACCAATCTAAATTTGGGTATATATCCAAGGGATACATCTTTCGTGAGTTCAAATTCCATCTGCTGAGCCTGAAGAATTCCGTCTTCATTTGCTTCATTTTCATCCTCCCCAATTTTAACAGGATCAACAGTTGATTTTTGTGCAGTGATATTTTTGGGGAGTTTGGTATGAAGAAGGGAAAAAAGTAACAGGCCGCATATACCTATAGAAGTAACAAACAAGAGTCTTTTCATGAGATAATTTTGAAAAATAAATGTAAGATTTTAAATGAAGAATTGGGTGAATATTCCATCCAGTCCTTATCATAAAATTTTTTTGGTCAGCTTTAATGTGGAAAATTCCTCAATTTAATAAAATCATCAGAAAAAAGAACATTTTAGTTCAACCATTTTTGTTACTCCACTTATCTTATTCTACCTTTGCACCTCGAAAAAAAATAAATATTATGGCGGATATAAAACCAGATGAAATATCAGCAATTCTGAAAAGCCAGCTAACTAACTTTAATGTTGAAGCGAACCTTGAAGAGGTTGGAACGGTCCTGCAAATTGGTGATGGAATTGCCCGCGTTTACGGATTAAATAACGTCAGTTCGGGTGAGTTGGTAGAATTTGAAAATGGAGTTAAGGCAATTGCATTGAATTTGGAAGAAGACAATGTAGGTGTTGTTCTCATGGGAGATAGTGGCGATATTAAAGAAGGTGGAACCGTACGTCGCACAGGAAAAATTGCCTCTATAAAAGTAGGTGACGGTTTAGCTGGCAGGGTTATTAATACACTCGGCGAGCCAATAGACGGGAGAGGCCCGATTACGGGAGAACTCTACGAAATGCCGCTCGAACGTAAAGCACCTGGCGTAATTTTTCGTGAGCCGGTAAAGCAGCCTCTGCAAACAGGTATTAAAGCCATTGATGCCATGATTCCAATTGGCCGTGGCCAAAGGGAATTGGTAATCGGCGACAGGCAGACAGGCAAGAGTGCTATTTGCATCGATACCATCATCAATCAAAAAGAATTTTATAAAGCTGGTAACCCTGTTTATTGTATATATGTTGCAATAGGACAAAAAGCATCCACCATAGCAAATGTGATGAAAGTATTGGAAGATAACGGTGCAATGGAATATACAACCATTGTAGCTGCTTCTGCTTCAGATCCTGCACCACAGCAGTTTTACGCACCATTTGCCGGTGCAGCCATTGGTGAATTTTTTAGGGATACTGGCCGTTCGGCGTTAATTA
Source organism: Ginsengibacter sp. (assembly GCF_057362405.1). Taxonomy (NCBI): domain Bacteria; kingdom Pseudomonadati; phylum Bacteroidota; class Chitinophagia; order Chitinophagales; family Chitinophagaceae; genus Ginsengibacter; species Ginsengibacter sp. The sequence goes on along the minus strand of NZ_JBMQQG010000045.1, from coordinate 4,253 downwards.
TATATGATGATTTAAGTAAACAAGCAGTAGCTTATCGCGAGGTATCTCTTTTATTAAGAAGACCTCCCGGTCGTGAAGCATACCCGGGAGATGTATTTTACCTGCATAGTCGCCTTTTGGAAAGAGCGGCAAAAATTATTTCGAAAAATGAGATTGCTCAAAAGATGAACGATCTTCCTGAAAATATCAGGCACCTGGTAAAAGGTGGCGGGTCATTAACTGCTTTGCCAATTATTGAAACGCAGGCCGGTGACGTATCTGCATATATTCCTACCAACGTTATTTCAATTACAGACGGTCAGATATTTTTGGAGGGTAACTTGTTTAATGCTGGTATAAGGCCCGCCATTAACGTGGGTATATCGGTAAGCCGTGTGGGTGGTAATGCCCAAATCAAGTCCATGAAAAAAGTGGCGGGTACATTAAAACTTGACCAGGCTTTGTATCGTGAAATGGAAGCGTTTTCAAAATTTGGCGGTGACCTGGATGCAGCAACTAAATCTGTTTTGGATAAGGGTGCCAGGAACGTGGAAATATTAAAGCAACCGCAGTTCACACCTTATGCAGTTGAGAAACAGGTTGCTGTTATTTATCTTGGTACTAATGGTTTATTAAATAGTGTTCCGGTAAAACATATACAGGAATTCGAAGAACAGTTTTTACTGCAAATGGAAAATAAGCATCCTGAAATATTGGCTGAATTTAAGAAAGGTAATTTACCTGAGGAAGGAATCAAAAAAATGGTAGACCTGGCAAGGGATATCATGCCACAATTTAAATAAACAAGTCAATTTTATTTCAATATTGAGGGAGAATTTTTCTCCCTTTTTTATTTTTATCAAAGCCCCGATTGAATGCAATAACGGTTTTAAATACTATTTGTAAATTTGTTTTGTAAATATGTAAGTAAATGCCTTTAGGAATAATATTCATTTCCCTTTTATTTATGGTGTTGGGCATGGTTGTTCAATATAGGCTTAAAAGCAAATTTTCAACTTATAGTAAAATACCTACCGGCAGTGGTTTGAGCGGAAAAGAAATTGCTGAAAAAATGCTCCACGATAATGGAATTTTTGATGTAACCGTTACGTCAGTCCCTGGTTTTTTGAGTGACCATTACGATCCCACAAAAAAAACAGTTAATCTCAGTCCCGATGTATATGAAGGACGAAACATTTCAGCCGCTGCAGTGGCTGCGCATGAATGCGGGCATGCTGTTCAACATGCGACAGCGTATTCAATGCTTACACTTAGAAGCGCTTTGGTTCCGGTAGTTCAAATAAGCAGTAACCTTGCCCAATGGATTATATTGATTGGGCTTGGCCTTTTTAGTTTTGGCGGCGGCAATCCAACAATATTATTAATTGGCATTATTCTGTTCGCCGCATCAACACTTTTTTCTGTGATAACATTACCTGTTGAGTTTGACGCTTCGGCCAGGGCTTTGAAGTGGTTGGGAGCATCGCACATTACATCGCCCGAAGAATATGATAAAGCAAAAGATGCTTTGAAATGGGCGGCATTAACTTACGTTATCGCAGCACTTGCATCCATTGCTTTACTTATACAATACATTTTAATTTACCAGGGAAGAAGCAGGGATTAATTAATTCTAAACCTCAAACTAGTCTTCTTCATGATTAAATTTCATTACTGTCTTATTCTTTTTTGTTTGCTTTCAGGGAGTGTAGATTCCCAAACAAAATCTGTTTCGTATAATAATAAGCGTGTTATTTATGAAGGAAGAATTCCCTACGCAAAAGATGCAGCAGAACTCACATGGCCGGGAACTTCGGTAAGAATAAATTTCAAAGGCACCGGAATTTCCGGAACCTTTAAAGATCAGGACACTGCCAATTATTATAATGTGATTATTGACAATGACAGTATTTATGAAATTCATTTTGATACAACTAAGCGAACAGTTGCTCTTGCTACCGGTCTGCCATATGCGAAGCATTCCTTGCAATTATTTAAGCGAACAGAATGGGATAAAGGAAAAACTTTTTTTTATGGCTTTGAATTGAGTAAAAAAAGTAAAATTTTAAAGCCATCAAAGCTTCCAAAAAGAAAAATAGAATTTTTCGGGAATTCAATAACCTGTGGTTATGCTATTAACGATAAAGTGCATGACTCGCCTAATGGTTACTATGAAAATAATTATGATGCCTACGCTGCTATAACCGCCAGGCATTATAATACGCAATATCATTGCACTTCAAAAAGTGGTATTGGTATTATGGTGAGTTGGTTCCCACTGATAATGCCGGAAATGTATAACAGGCTTGACCCTACAGACTCAGCCAGTAAATGGGATTTTTCGGAATATACTCCCGACCTCGTTGTAATTAATTTGTTGCAAAACGATTCGTGGATCGTGAACATGCCCGATAACCAACAATTTAAAAACAGGTTTGGAACGAAAGCGCCGGATGAAGACGAGATTGTTAATGCCTGTAAAAGTTTCGTGCAGACTATAAGAACAACTTATCCGAATGCGCCCATTATTTGCATGCTCGGCAATATGGATATTACCCGGAAAGGATCACCATGGCCAGGCTACGTTGAGAAAGCTGTCAATCAATTGCACGATGAAAAAATATTTACGTACTTCGCGCCGTATAAAGAAACGCCCGGCCATCCAAAAGTAAAAGAACAGCAAATGCTGGCTGATGGTTTAATACAATTCATCGATCAACACATTAAATGGTAAAACAGTTTGTCTATGGAAATGAAAACCTATTTAATAGAAACATTTGAATACAACAGTTCAACCAATAAAAAGCTACTGGAAAAAATTGCGTTGCTGCGTAACCGTGAGGAAAGCATAAAATTTTTCAGTCATTTAATTAATTGCCAATATAAATGGCTGGCACGAATTCTAAAAACTCCCGGTTATGAAAAAATGGATTGGTGGTTGCCGGTATACGATTTCAATAAACTGGAAGATGAGTGGAATAAAAGTTTACAAAGCTGGATTAACTATCTCGGCTCAAAAACAGATGAAGAACTTGAAACCGAAACTACCTTCATCGGGTATAACGGAGGCCTTTGGGCGGCTACACCAAAAGATATTGCGCTGCAGTTAAATTATCATTCCATACATCACAGGGCGCAAATACAAACGCTGTTGCGCCGGCAGGGCGTTGAGCCCGACTTTGTAGATTACATTGGAACGAAATACAGGAAGCTTAGTTAAAATTTAATTTACCCTCTCACTAACTTTTCTCTCTGCCCCATTCGTTTTTTCTTCCTTTTGATTTATAAAGGCATTTCCTGCAAACAATGTTTGCGTTGGGTAAGCAAATTCAATTTTTTCTTTTTCGAATGCCTGCAATATTTCCAGGTAAATTTTTTGTTGTGCATCCATATACATATTGTAGTCAGGGCTTTCAATAAAATAAACCGTTTCAAAGTTCATACTAAAATCAGCGAAGGCTGAAAAGTGGCTTCTGTCAAAAGTTGAGTTCTCTGTATTTTCAATAATCGATTTAATAATACCCGGAATTTTCTTCATCTGTTCTGCTGTCGTTTGATAGATAACACCAATGCTGAATACCACCCTGCGCCGCATCATTTTCTTATAGTTATGTACCCTGGAATCTGTAAGGTCTTTATTAGAACAAACAATTTGCTCACCGCTGATGGCCCTGATTCTCGTTGTCTTTATTCCAATGTATTCAATGGCCCCAATTACTTTATCATCAACGATTATGAAGTCGCCAATTTCAAATGGCCGGTCAAAGAAGATTACAAAATAACTGAAGAAATCTCCGAGCACCGCCTGTGCTGCGAGTGCAATGGCGATACCGCCTATGCCCAGGCCTGTAATAATTGTAGTAACGTTATAGCCAAGATTATTTACCAAAAACACGAGGCCCATTATCCACACAACACCTTTTAAAATGATGACAAGACTTCGTGCCTGCTTTTTCTTTACATCACTATTTTCCTGCTTTTCGAGGAAAGCGAAAATGGAATATTGGATGGCAGAATTGATGAGGCCTAAAATAAAATAAGTAATGATAAATAATTTGGCTACCTGTATGATATGGGTGGTACGGGTATTAAAAGTGAGATAATCAAACGCACCGAAGATGGCCGCAAAATATAGAAAGGGTATTACTGACTTTTCAATTGCTAACACAATAAAATCATCGAAAGTAATTGTTGTTGCAAGGGACAATTTTTTTAATTTCTTCAATACAGGGCCCTTTAAAATTTTAATAAGTGCAAACGATACCACAATGATT
>NZ_JBMQQG010000044.1:0-38005 GCF_057362405.1 Ginsengibacter sp. | reverse complement strand
TTTGAATTTTTATTTACTAATACTGACATGAATAAATTTTAAGTAGGCAAATATAGGAAAGTATGATTTTACCTTTCAATTACTGTTTTAATTTATGAAACCAAATGCGTCGCCATCAAATAACCCGAGGTCGCTTAATTTCACATGAGGAATTACCAACAAAGCCATAAACGATAGCGTCATAAAAGGTGCAGATAAATTTGATCCAAGACTTTTGGCTGCTTTATCAATTTGCGTGTACGCCTCTGCTATTTTATAACCATTTTCATTACTCATTAGCCCCGCAACTGGTAAAGCCAAAATATGATTCACAGAAGAATCCGAAGCAACAACACAACTAACTCCACCTTCTTGGTCGATAATTGAATTTACGGCACTGCAAAGGCTTTCATCATCTGCGCCTACTGCAATTATATTATGGCTGTCGTGTGCTACTGAAGAGGCAATAGCTCCTTTTTTCAATCCAAAATTTTTGACAAAGCCTTTTGCAATGGGAGCATCTTTATAACGGTTGACCACTACCATTTTCAAGATATCGTTATCAACATCGCTTACATAACAATCATTTTCAATCTTTGGATTGATGGTAATTTTATTGGTGATTAACTGTCCATCCAATGCTTCAATAGCTGTTACTTTTTCAGTAACATTTTTATTATAAATAAAATCAGAAACACTTTTTTTACTGCAATGAAAATTATTGATTACTGCAGCTTTTGGTGCATTGATTTTTGTTACGCCATTTTCAGCAACAAGCTCGCCTTTAATATAGGTTTTAATGACGCTGAAGGTTTTTAACTCATTTACAATAATGAAGTCTGCGTCATCCCCAGCCTTTAATAATCCTACATTCATTTTGTAATGCTTTACCGGATTTATGCATGCAGCTTTTAAGACTTTAAACAAATCAATACCTTTTGCAACAGCTCTTTCGCAAAGTTCATTTATATGGCCACTCACCAAACTGTCCGGATGCTTATCGTCACTGCAGAACATCATCTCATCTTCGTAATCGCTCAACAAATCAATAAGCGCTTCGAAATTTTTTGCGGCGCTGCCTTCACGAATTAAAATCTTCATTCCATACTGTAACTTCTCCAGCGCTTCTTCTTTTGTAAAACACTCATGATCCGTGCTGATCCCTGCATCGATATATTTCTTTGCAGCTTCGCCCCTCAGGCCGGGCGCATGACCATCAACTGGCTTTTCGTAAATTTTGGCTGAATTAATTTTGGCTTCTACTTCTTCGTCGTGATGGAACACGCCCGGAAAGTTCATCATCTCACTTAAATAATTTATGTCATCTCTTTCTAAAAGCGCATCGACATCGTTTGCATTTAAAGAAGCACCGGCTGTTTCAAAATCCGTTGCTGGCACGCAACTAGGCGCTCCAAAATAAAATTTAAATGGAACCATTTTACCATTTTCAATCATGTAGTCCACGCCCCGCATGCCGCATACGTTCGCTATTTCATGGGGATCGCTTATGGTAGCAACTGTGCCATGAACTACTGCAAGTTTTGCAAACTCTGACGGCACTAACATCGAACTTTCGATATGCACGTGCGCATCAATAAAACCCGGTAAGATAAATGGAGCGTCTTCTTTTTGATTTGCTATCTCTTTTACAGATAGAATTTTTCCCCCGTCAATTTCAACAATACCATAGAAGATTTTTCTTCTTTCTACATCAATAATATTTCCTTCTTCAAATAAACTCATTTATAAAATTTTAAGCATCATACCGTAATTTAACTGTGACACGAATTTTTTAAATTTATTATTAATTGTGAAATTGAAAAAATTAATCATTTAATAATTCCGGTAACTTGCAAATAAAATTCTAAAAGGTGAAAAATATAGTTGTCTTTGTTGTATTTATTCTTTGTTTGGTTTTTGTTCAATTTGCCAACGGACAATCTGTGGATGACATAATAGATCAATATATTAATGCACGCGGAGGAAAAGATAAATTGGCTTCTATACAGTCTGTTCATTTTGAAGGTACCAGACAAATGATGGGGAATGAGGTTGATGTAAAAATCACTAAAGTTGATGGAAAGCTTAGCAGGGTAGATTTTAGCATGGGAGGCAATGACGGATATACAATTGTTACCCCGGATAAAGGCTGGACTTACATTCCGATGATGTCTGATAAAGTAAATGAAATGCCCGAAGCAAGATTAAAAGCACAGCAGGATCAAATGGATATTGCGGGCCCGCTGGTAAATTACGCAGCAAAAGGTTACAAGGCCGAATTAGAAGGAAAGGATACTATTAATGGCCAGGAGGCCTGGAAAATTCAACTAACAAGCAGCACCGGTAAAACCATTACTTTTCTTATAGACACAAAATCGAAGCTACTTATTCAAACAAAACAAATGAGTGAAGGCGGCGGACGCAATAACAGCGGTCCGGTGGAAATTGTTACAGATTATAGCGACTATAAAGACGTTGATGGCGTTATGTTTCCTCAAACAATAAACGTGGAAGGCAGTGGTATGGGAGCAGGTCCCATGACCTTCGATAAAATTGAAGTGAATCAACCTGTAGACGAAAAACTTTATAAGCCATCTAATTAAAACAAACCACAAGTTTCATGAGCCGGTTTTTGACCGGCTTTTTTTTCAAAATAAATACAGTAACAAAACCATTTGCTAATAAGTAATTCTGGCAAGTCACTAACACTTGTTACTTTTAATGTTTCAATTCCGCTAAAAAATTATTTCTTATACATGAAAAAGTTTCTCTTTCTATCGCTATCCATTTTGCTAATATCTGTTGGTTTCGCACAAAAAAAACAAAAACAGGTTTCAGCCTCAAACGAAGACAGTATTTTATTAGCCAAAACGAAATACAGGCTGGTAGGGCCTTTTCGCGGAGGAAGAAGCGGAACCGTAGCCGGTGACTATAAAGATAAAAACACTTTTTATTTCGGTGCAACCGGTGGCGGCGTGTGGAAAACACAAGATGGCGGCAGTAACTGGAAAAACATTTCGGACAAATTTTTTGGAGGCTCTATAGGCAGTGTTGCTGTCGCGCCTTCCAACTCTTCAACTATTTATGTGGGTGAAGGTGAATCGACCCTACGCAGTAACGTTAGTGAAGGACATGGCATGTGGCGCAGCGATGATGGTGGGAGAAACTGGAGACATATTGGCCTCGACAATTCAAGACACATTATGCGAATAGTAATTCATCCAACTAATCCGGATATTGCATGGGTGGCGGCCCTCGGTCATTTGTTTGGACCATCAGAAGACAGAGGAATTTATAAAACCGTGGATGGAGGCAAAACATGGAAGCGAGTTTTATATGCTGATGATACAACCGGCGTCGCAGAAATTGTAATGGAGCCCGGCAACCCTTCTGTTTTGTATGCGGCAACGTGGACGGTTAAACGCACTCCCTACAGCCTTGAAAGCGGTGGCAAAGGCAGCGCATTATGGAAAAGTACTGATGGCGGAGACACCTGGAAAAACCTTGATGATAAAAAAGGATTTCCGGGTAACACAATTTTAGGCAATATCGGTATTGCGGTATCACCAGTCAATCCCGAAAGAGTATTTGCATTGGTCGAATCATCGAAAGGTGGCTTGTTTAGAAGTGATGATGGCGGCGAAACATGGACGCTCGAAAGTACCGACCCGAATGTACGGCAGCGGGCGTGGTATTTTAGTAAAATATATTGCGATCCTAAAAATGCTGACATAATTTATGGGCTTAATGTGAACATGTATAAAAGCAGTGATGGCGGTAAAACATTTAAAGGAATCAATACACCACACAGTGATCATCACGATCTTTGGATAGACCCTGAAAATGCTGACAGAATGATTTTGGCCGATGACGGTGGCGCCCAAATCAGTTTTGATGGTGGCGATAACTGGAGTACGTATTATAACCAGCCCACCGCCCAATTCTACCGGGTTTCAACTGATAACCATTTCCCTTATCGACTGCTTGGAGCACAACAGGATAACAGCACGGTTCGTATTTTATCGAGATCAGAAAGCAATGAAATCAATCAAAGCGATTGGTCTTCCACTGCCGGCTTTGAGAGCGGGTATGTTGTGGCAGATCCTTTAAATCCGGATATTGTTTACGGCGGTAATTATGGAAATCTTATTTCACGTTTCGATCATAAAACAGGAGAAAACCGTTCCGTAAGTGTTTGGCCTGTGTATGATTTGGGCAGCGGGGCAGATGTTTCGAAATATCGGTTTCAATGGAATTTCCCTATTTTCTTTTCGCCCAATAACCCAAAGAAATTATATGCTGCGGGAAATGTTTTATTCGCTACAGAAGATGAAGGTGCTACCTGGAAAGCACTCAGTGGCGACCTAACCACAAACGATAAATCCAAACAAAAATCAAGCGGAGGCCCGATAACACAGGACAATACAGGCGCAGAAACGTATTGCACCATTTTCACGGCGATGGAATCGCTGCTTGAAAAAGATTTGTTATGGACCGGCAGCGATGATGGCCTCATCAATGTAAGCAAAGATGGAGGCAGGCACTGGGAAAATGTAACACCTCCGGCAGCAGGAAAATTAATGATGTGGAACTGCGTGGAAGCCGATCCATTTAAAAAAGGAACGGCTTATTTCGTTGGCACAAAATATAAACTTGATGATTATACACCTTATATTTTTGTTACCGGCGATTATGGAAAAACATGGAAGAAAATAACTAACGGTATAGCACCCACGCACTTTGCAAGATGCCTGCGTGCAGACAAAAAACGCCCCGGGCTTTTATATTGCGGTACTGAATATGGCATGTACATCAGTTATGATTATGGCGAAAACTGGAAACCTTTTCAACTTAATCTGCCAACGGTTCCTATAACAGATCTCACCATAAAAAACAATGATCTTGTTGTGGCTACACAGGGAAGGTCGTTTTACATATTGGATGATTTGGGTGTAGTACAAAACATCGATAAAAACGTTACTCAAAGAGATATATACATTTACCCCGTTGATACTGCTTATCGCATGAATGGTTCCCAAAACCTAAATGTAAAAAATGCTGGTATTAATCCGCCAAATGGTGTTGTGGTAAATTATTATTTGAAAGACGTAAAAGATAGCAGCCTGGTAAAAATATTTGTGTTTGATAAGGATAAAAAAATAATCAGTTCGTTCAGCACCAAGCCTTCAGGCGACACCGGAAAAATTGAAGTGTCAAAAGGGATGAACCAGTTCGTATGGAACATGCAATACGCACCCGCAGAAAAAATCGATGGAATGGTACTATGGAATGGAAATGTACCAGGGCCAAAGGCAATACCTGGCAGTTATTCTATCCGCATTGTAAATTATGATAAGAAAGATAGTGCTGACGCTGAAGCCAGCATTAAGGCAAATCCAAACTATAAAGAGACCCAGCAGGAATATCAGGAACAGTTGAATTTTTTAATTTCTGTGAGAGATAAATTCTCTGAGGTTCAAATGGCCATCAAAAACATTCGTGAGGTAAGAAAACAAATAAATGATTTCATGGCTTTGCAGGGAAAAGACACAGCGGGCGAAATAAAAATTATGGCTGACTCTATTAATAAACGAATGACAGCTATTGAGGAAGCACTATATCAAACCAAAGCGAAGAGTGGCGAAGATGTTTTAAACTATCCTATTCGTTTAAACGATCAGATTTCCGGGTTATACGATTATGCCGCTTCAGGAAATTATGCTCCTACTCAGCAGGTCAAAGAAGCCTTTGCCTTTTTAAGCGCCAAGGCCGATGTGGAACTCAATAAATTAAAGGAAATTATGAATGGCGACGTGCCGAAATTCAACGAGTTGATTAGGGAAAAGCATTTGCCGGTAATAGGTGTAAAGAAAGAATAATTAATTATTGATTAATAATTGTTGCCGCCATCAATCTGACAAGTCAGGCCTTCTTTCTTTTGTTCTCTCTAAAGATTGCTCATGCCGCCAGTCTTCAATTTTTGTATGATTCCCGCTCATTAAAATGTCGGGTACCTTCCATCCCCTGAATTCCTCGGGCCTTGTGTAAACTGGAGGAGCCAATAAGTTATCCTGGAATGAATCCGTTAGTGCAGAAGTTTCATCATTCAAAACACCGGGCAACAATCTACCGATAGCATCCACAAGTACGGCTGCACCTAATTCTCCGCCGCTTAACACATAATCACCAATTGAAATTTCTTTAGTAATAAAATGATCACGTACTCTTTGGTCAATTCCCTTGTAATGGCCACAAATGAGCAATAAATTCTCTTTCAATGATAATGCATTTGCAGTCTTCTGATTGAATTTTTCACCATCGGGTGTGAGAAAAATAACCTCGTCATAGTTGGTATTTTTCTGCAAAGTTTCAATAGCATTTACAAGTGGTTCAATCATCATAACAAGTCCTGCTCCTCCGCCAAACTGATAATCATCTACCTGTCCGTGTTTGTAATTGGTATAATCTCTCAGATTGTAGCAATTCACTTCAAGCAAACCTTTTTCCTTTGCCCTCTTAATAATGGAATGCTCAAAGAAACTTTGCATTAATTGCGGTATAACAGATATGATATCAATCTTCATTATGCAAATGTAAGGTGTAAGGCTGCCGAAGTGACCAGGCGTTTCAGCTACTCGAAAAATTCGTCAAGATTTCTTTTTTCTTTTTTTGTTGGTCGACCTTTTTTACTTTTTCTCTTCCCTGTATTAAAGACAAAGGATGCGCTTTGAATTTTTTCCTTTTGTTCTTCCGGTGTGAGATCAATATAATATTTTATTGCATCAGCAAACTGAACCCTGTTGTGCAACAATCCGCTTACTTCTATTAACCATTTTTTTGCTTCCGTTTTCACTTCATATTGTTCACCGACATTGACTGTTTTGGATGCTTTTACATTAGCGCCTTTATATTTCACTTTTCCATTATTACATGCATCAGCAGCGAGACTGCGTGTTTTAAAAATGCGTATAGCCCACAAATATTTATCGATACGTAATTTCTCCTTTTCGTTCATATACAAATTTAAAATGAATTACATAAATGGTACCATCAACTAATTAGTGTGATGTATTTTTACCGATAAATAAATATCCATGTCAACTATCAAAATTAAATTTTCTTGTCTCGCTATTTTCTTAATTATTTCAGTTGCATCATTCAGCCAGTTTCGTGCTAAAGAAATTAACTGGACGCCTGACGGTACCGCCTACCTGCAATTGAAGGATGGTAATATCGTTAGAACCGATGTAAAAACCAATTCAGAAACAATTATTGTAAAAAAAGAACAATTAACACCTTCCGGTGCAGAGGTGCCTTTGTCTTTTCAGATTTATAGTTTTTCTCCTGATTATAAAAATTTACTGATTTTTACGAATACAGCAAAAGTATGGCGATATCACACCCGCGGCGACTATTGGATATTGGATGTTGCGTCCAATCAAATGATGCAACTTGGCAAGGGCCTGCCCTCTCAATCTCTCATGTTTGCAAAAATTTCTCCTGATGGAAAAAATGCTGCATATGTAAGTGAGCATAATTTATATATGGAAGATCTCTCTTCGCATAAAATAACACAACTAACGAGTGACGGTACCCGAAAATTTATTAACGGAACTTTTGACTGGGCATATGAAGAAGAATTAGGCTGCCGGGATGGTTTTCGCTGGAGCCCGGATAGTAAAATGATAGCATTCTGGCAGGTAGATGCCACAAAGATCCGCGACTATTATATGCTCAATACCACCGACTCCCAATATTCTCATGTAATTCCAGTAGAATATCCTAAGGTGGGCTGGCCTCCGTCGCCGGTACGTATTGGTGTGATCACGCTAAGCGATGCCAAAACCAAATGGATGAACATACCGGGCGATCCACAAGAACACTATCTGCCGAGAATGGAATGGGCTGACAATTCCAACGCATTGGTAGTTCAGCAATTGAACAGAAAGCAAAACGAAAGCAAATTGTTTTATTGCGATGTTACCACCGGGAATGCCACTAATTTTTACACCGAAGACGACAAAGCCTGGATAGATATTAAATCACGGTGGAATAATAATGACCCCACAGGCTGGGATTGGCTGAATAACGGAAAAGATTTTTTATGGGTGAGTGAAAAGGATGGATGGAGGCATATTTTTTTGATAAGCAGGAACGGTAAAAAAGAAACTTTAATAACAAAGGGCAATTATGATATTGAAAATATTAAATGCATAGACGACAAAAATAATTTTGTGTATTTTATGGCTTCGCCAAATAATGCTACCCAACTTTATTTATACCGCGTCAAAATGGATGGCAAAGGAAAATTAGAATTATTGTCTCCGGCAAATTTGGCAGGAACGCACGACTACGATATATCTCCGGGGGCTAAATACGCTATGCATTCATTTTCCAACTATAAGACTCCGCCTGTACGTGAATGGATTTCTTTACCAGACCACAGACCGCTAGACGCAGAAAAAAGCATTGCGAAGACTATGAAAGTGAATGAAAATTCTAATATTGAATATTTCAAAGTAACCACTGATGATAATATTACATTGGATGGCTGGATGGTAAAGCCAGATAATTTTGATTCCACAAAAAAATATCCCGTAGTATTTTTTGTTTATGGCGAACCCGGTTCTTCCACTGTTGGTGATAGATACAGGGCGCAATCAAATTTTTTGTATAATGGAAATATGAGTAAGGATGGTTATATACGAATTTCGGTTGATAATCGTGGCACGCCTTCATTACGTGGAGCAGCATGGCGCAAAAGTATTTACGGACAGTTAGGGAGACTAAATATCCACGACCAGGCAATGGCAGCAAAAAAATTATTGGAGGAGATGCCCTATTTAGATTCAAGCCGCGTTGCTGTTTGGGGATGGAGTGGCGGCGGTTCTTCCACACTTAACCTCATGTTTCAGTATCCTGAAATTTATAAAACCGGTATATCAATCTCTGCAGTTGACAATCTATTGTTTTACGATAATATTTATGAAGAAAGATATATGGGACTTCCCCAGGACAATATGGACAACTACATAAAAGGTTCTCCGATTTATTATGCAAAATATCTCAAGGGAAATTTATTATTCATTCATGGAACCGGAGATGACAATGTACAATATGATAACGCTGAAGCCATGTTGAATGAATTAATCAAATACAATAAAACGTTCCAGTTTATGCCTTATCCCAACAGGACACACAGCATTTCAGAAGGGCCTGGCACACGTGAGCATTTGTCATCTTTATACACGGCCTTTTTAAGGAAAAACTGCCCGCCCGGAGCAAGGTAAATCTTGTTATATTTGGATATAAAATATCGGCTATGCGATCTTTTGCCATTGCGATGTTGATGCTGAGTTTATGCATTTTATTTTCCTGTCAAAAAAAATTTGAAGACCCAAATATTATTCCGACAACAGGTACAGCTGATTTCAGAGCAAAAATTAACGGTGCTCCCTTCGTTGCCGTGCTTACCGGTGCCGCCATAAGAGATGATAGTGTAATATCTATTGCAGCAGAATCGAATGACAAGCAAATGATCGTATTCGCCGTTAAGGATTCCGGAGTTCACATTTATACTCTTGCAATGAAAAGTGCATTTAATTTTGGAGGATACACAGATGCTACCAGCATAGCTTTCAGTTCAAATGAGGGAATTGATCCAGGTGATTCAGGAGGAAACCTTGCCATAACTTCAATAGATCGTATAAACAAATTAATTAGCGGAACATTTAGTTTCAAGGCATTTCACCAGGATACCAGAACGCAAAGAAATATATCGGAAGGAGTTTTTAAAAATATCCCCTATTTATAGTGACTAAGCACCTAAAATTTAAAAGCCGCAATCGACAATTGATTACGGCTTGATAAATTGTTCGATAATTGATTCTTACTAATATAGACTTTTAAGCTCACTTTTCAGATCAGTAACAGATTTAGTCTCGTTTTCTGTAGAATTAGAAAAAAGTTCTTCAGCATCCAGGGCTTTTCCATAAAATGCCTCGTTGGCTTTACTATCAACGCTTATTGCCGAACCGCTTAAACTGATACCCGCAAATAAACCTTTGCTTCTTGAATAGGAATATACTTCAGCTTCCATTTTATAATCAGTGCTTGCAGTCGAGTTGCGTCCTACAGGACCCGCCGTCGCTGAAATATCGCCACCCAAGGTGAAACTTCCTTTTCCGATCTTTTCCAAAGTTTCGGCTTTCTTAAAGATTAATACTAGATCAACAGATTGCACACCAGCCTGCAAACCCACGCTTCCGCCTGTAATTGTTACAAATACGGGATTGCTCCATGAACCATCGGCCAATTTGACCATTGCAATTCCCTTTCCTCTTTTCGCTGCTAAAACGAAACCGCCATTTATAAGCCTTGGAACAATTATAATTCCCTCCGTAACCTGCAGTAATTTTTCAGGAATACTTTCCTTCATGGCACCAAAATCTTTTAATACCTGCGTGGAGGCTGTAATTTTATCCTCTTGCTTTTCCTGGCTTTTTGCCTGTATAAAAAACAGCGAAAAAATAATTACTAATGCATAAAGCTTTGAAATCTTATACGCTTTCATATTACATGTTTTATAGTTTAATAATATAGATGTGCTACACAACATTAATGCCACTAACTTCTATAAAAATATATAAATGGCTCATACCAAGAATTTTCAATAGATTATTGATATTAATTTAACTATTTGTCTAACATCAATTTATTGCCAGTAGTTGGCGTCAATAGTAAAATTGTGGGTTTTTTGCATAAAAAAAGCCGTACCAATTTAATTTGGTACAGCTCTGATGTAGTATTAATATTTTTTACTCTCCCTTTGTTGAAGATTCTTTTGGCGACGCTGACTCAGTCTTTGCAGGCGCAGAACGTTCTGTTCTTTTTACATAAGGCTGGCGGCTGGTCGGCCTGCTCTTTTTATGTGATTCCTGGCGCTTTGCGAACTCAGAATCATGTTCAGTACTCCATTTAGTAAATTTCTCCATCGCAGTTGCTTCATCAAATAAGCCAAGTGTAACACCACGAAGCAAATGTTTCAGGTATAATACACCTTTAAAGCTTAAAATGCGACGAACAGTATCAGTAGGTTGAGCACCTTTGTGCAACCATTCCAATGCTTTTTGACGATCGATTTGAATACTGGCCGGAACAGTAAGTGGATTATATGATCCTAATTTCTGGATGAATTTACCATCACGCGGGCTACGGGCATCAGCAACTACTATAAAGTAAAATGGTCTCTTCTTGGAGCCATGACGTTGCAATCTCATTTTTACAGCCATAAAAAATAGAAATTTTTTTTGGGTTGTTATTAAATTTAGTTTCTAAAGGATTGCGAAGATAAGTGTCGCAATCGAAAATTACAAATCAATATACAAAAAATTTGAAATAATTAATAGTATTTTTTTAGACGTTACCTGGATAATATATATTATTTCTTTTTAATTTTATTTTTTCCCAAAGCCTGCGAGTTTCCCCATTGGCATTTTATTCATCATCTTCATCATATTTTTCATTTGTTCAAATTGTTTAATAAACTGGTTGAGTTCCGTAAGATCTTTGCCACTACCTGCAGCAATCCGCTGCTTACGGCTTGGATTTATAATATCCGGATTGCGGCGTTCCTCTAACGTCATTGAATTAATCATTGCTTCAATTCCCTTAAAGGAATCGTCATTGATATCGACATCTTTTATTTGTTTGCCAACACCTGGGATCATTCCCATAAGATCTTTCAGGTTACCCATTTTTTTTATTTGCTGAAGCTGGGTTTTAAAGTCTTCAAAATCAAACTGATTTTTTCTTATCTTTTTTTCAAGCTTTGCTGCATGTACTTCATCAAATTGCTCCTGCGCCTTTTCAACAAGACTAACAATATCGCCCATACCCAAAATCCGTTGTGCCATACGTTCCGGGTAAAATACGTCCAGTGTGTCCATCTTCTCTCCGCTGCTTACAAACTTGATGGGTTTGTTTACGGTAGATTTAATTGAAATAGCAGCGCCACCTCTTGTGTCACCGTCTAGTTTAGTTAGCACCACACCCGTATAATCAAGCCTTTGATTAAATGCGGCCGCTGTATTTACCGCGTCCTGGCCGGTCATACTATCCACAACAAAAAGAATTTCTTTGGGCGAGACTGCATTTTTAATATTTGCCACTTCCGTCATCATAACTTCGTCTATGGCTAACCGTCCGGCAGTATCAATAATCACAACATTCCTATTTTTTGATTTCGCTTCTTTAATTGCATTTTGAACAATTGCTACAGCATCTTTATTCTCAGGCTCGCTGTAAACCTCAATGTTAATTTGTTCTCCCAGTATTTTTAATTGTTCTATTGCCGCAGGCCTGTAAATGTCGGCAGCCACCAATAAAGGCGACTTCCCCTTTTTTGTTTTGAGATAGTTAGCCAGCTTTCCACTAAATGTTGTTTTACCACTACCCTGCAGCCCTGCAATTAATATTATGGCCGGGTTTCCGTTTAAATCAAGCTCCGTTTCCGTTCCACCCATTAATTGGGCTAATTCGTCCTTAACAATTTTTACCATTAATTGTCCCGGGCTTATCGAATTGATCACTTTTTCGCCCGTGGCTTTTTCCTTAATACTATCTGTAAAATCCTTGGCTATTTTATAATTCACATCAGCATCTACTAATGCCCGGCGAATATCTTTAACTGTTGAAGCAATATTAAGTTCTGTTATCCTGCCCTGGCCTTTGAGGTTCTTAAAAGCGCTATCGAGTTTATCACTTAACGATTCAAACATGTTTTGTCAATTGAAATTTAAGAAATCTGAAAAAATAAAATTGATTTAGCTTACCTGCCAAAGCGGCAAAATTAAGAAAATTGGTGATGCAATATTTTCGAATGATGCTCTTGAGATAATTTAATGATTATATCAATACCAGTAAAATCTGTTTCCACATTCAAGTATCGCCTCTTCGAAATTAGAATGCATTCTTTTACTATACATTTTTGATTCACTAAGGTATCTTTTCGTTCGGTACTCATAAATGTTATTACTCTTCGAGACATTTTTATAAATTCTTCAGGCGGCGAGGCCTCCGAAGAATAAGGTAAGGCTTCACAAACTTATACAATACGGCATCAAAATAGATATATCATATTATACCAGCTACTTCTTACTGACCTTATCGGGCTGACAGAATATGGGGAGATAACGGGGGAAAAATTGATTAATATGGGGAAATCAAGAGCCCTATGACAAAACCGGTCTTTCTATCTTTTTTAAGAAATTATTTCCTGCCTCAGTTACATAGATACACAACTGCTTCTTATTATTAACAATGTCCATTCTCGTGTCAATCAATCCCCTTTTATATAAACCAGCAAGCGATGACTTCATTTCTTCAGGAAAACACGGAATACTGCCGTTTCCGGCTATTTCCTTTTCCTTACACTCCTTAAGTTTTTCGATCATTCGTTTGGTAGGCGGCCGCATGGATTTTTTCATAATGGACTTGATGGGTAATTAGCTCAATTATTAATTTCTAATGTGATAAATTAGACTATAAACAAGTTCTTTGCCATTTTTTATTTTAGGACGTTCCTATTTATTAATTACAACAGAACCGCCCGAATCAGGAATGGGCGTAAAAGAAATAAGAGTTTCGGCACAAAATTTTTCGACCGCTTTCCGGGCTCCTTTGTAATTATCATTATTGAAATCGTGAATGAACATATAACCACCTGCCACCAATTTCGGATAGAAATATTTCAGTCCTTCATATATTGGGTCATATAAATCTGCATCGATGCTGACAAATACAAACCGACAGTTAATTTCTTTGGCTGAGGCTGGAAAAAACCCTTTAACAGGCAAGCATTTACTTGGAAAAGGCATTATCGCTAAGACTGAATCAACTGAGGTGTTTGAAAAATCCTGCGATCCTGGCGAAAAACCCTTATTTTTTTCTTCCGCAACATCTCTTGAATCAAACCCTTCAAATGTATCAAAGAGGTAAAGCGTCCGGTCTTTAAAATAAAGATTAATGTATTTGGCAAATTTTCCTCTATAAACACCCAGTTCTGCTACGTTTCCCTCTAGATTTTTGGTGTTGATTTCATTGCTAACTAACTCAAGCGTAGATAGTCTTATATAATCAAAATAATTTTGGTTGATATTTCTGGGGCGTTCCAGGTATTCTAAAGAATTACTAACAAAAATTTTTTCTTTTTGTAAGCCTTTCCCCATCAAAAAATTAATTCCCTTAGCAATACGTCTGAACATATCCTTTGATTGACAACTAAAAAATTGAGAGATAATAAAAAAGCCAAACTATTAAGTTTAGCAGTCAAACAAGGTGAAAAAATAAGCACCTAAATAAGTTGTCCCACGAGGATTCGAACCTCGACAGACAGAATCAAAATCTGTTGTACTACCTTTATACTATGGGACAAAAGGAGTGCAAAAGTAAGATTAACAGTCAAAATTTCAAAACTACAATTTGAATTAATAATTTGGCGCACTATAGCCTGGATTTAGCTTCCTTATCCTCAGCTTCTTTTAACCTTTTGATATGAGCTAGTGCATCCGGAATAACATCACACATGATTGTTATGATGGCTCCTGGTTTTACATTATCGTAAGCATACTGAATGGCTTCACTCTCCTTTTGCAAAATCATAACTGGTATATCTTTAGGCTTGCTCTCATTAATACCTTCCACTAAAAGGTTAATTATTTCTTCGGCTGTCCGTCCCCGTAAGTGTTTATCCTGCCTGATGATTATTTCATCAAAATTTCTTGCTGATATCCTCCCTATTTCACGAATGTCATCGTCCCTTCTATCGCCTGTGCCACTTATAATGCCAACTTTATAAGTACTTTCCAACCGATTAACAAAATCGCAAAGGAGGTTTAGACCGGCGGGGTTATGAGCGAAGTCTGCCAAAAACTGGAAATTCCTGAACTGAAAGAGATTAAGTCTTCCGGGCGTTTGCGAAACCGAGGGAATAAATGTATGCAAGGCCTGCCTTATATCTTCGACCTTTATATTTCTAAAAAGATAACAGGCAAGGATAGACGGAAGTGTGTTCATAATATTGTGAGTCGCCTTGCCGCCAAAAGTTATAGGAATTTCGGTAACCTTTTCAACACGTATTTTCCAATTCCCTTTCATTATAGTTACATAATCATTTTCGTAAACAGCTGCAATGCCTCCTTTGCTGCAATGCTGTTTTATCCGTTTATTATTTTCATCCATGCTGAATAACGCAATATTACAGTTGAGGCCATCTTTCATGGCATAAACCAAGTCATCATCCGCGTTTAAGATTGCAAACCCGTTTGGAAAAACAGTTTCAGGCAACACCTGTTTTACTTTGGCCATCTGTTCAAGCGTTTCAATGCCACCAAGCCCAATATGATCGGCGGTTACATTAGTTACGATAGCAATATTACAGTTTGCAAAGGCCAGACCATTTCGTAATATACCTCCCCTGGCGCACTCCAAAACAGCAAAATCTACAGTTGGATCTTTTAGTACAAATTCGGCGCTTTTAGGTCCGGTACAATCCCCTTGCATCATTAATTGATTTTGAATATAAACACCATCAGAAGTTGTGAATCCAACCTTATAACCCGCTACCTTACAAATATGCGCCGTTAATCTACTCGTAGTTGTTTTACCATTGGTACCGGTGATTGCGATAATAGGTATTCTGCCATCACCGCCTTTAGGGTAAAGCATTTCAACCACAGGTTCTGCAGCGTTTCTTGCAATTCCTTCAGATGGCTCTACATGCATTCGAAATCCTGGCGCCGCATTTACCTCAAGCACAGCTCCACCATTTTCTTTTAATGGCTTTTTTAAATCCGATGCCATAATATCAATGCCGCAGATATCAAGCCCTATAATTTTTGCGATACGCTCTGCCAGGAAAATATTTACGGGATGCACTTCATCGGTTACATCGGTAGAAGTGCCTCCTGTTGACAAGTTTGCCGTTGGTTTTAATAACACCAACTCATCTTTTGCAGGAATCGTACCAAGGTTGTACCCCTTTTCATCAAGTACTTTTTCCGTAAATCCATCGATTTTTATTTGGGTCAAAACTTTTTCATGGCCATAGCCCCGTCTGGGATCTTTGTTTGTTTCATCAATAAGCCATTGAATAGAATGAACACCGTCGCCTCTAACGGACGCGGGTGTGCGCAAAGCAGCACATATAAATTTGAAGTTGATAACCAAAACTCTAAAATCGAACCCTGAGATATATTTTTCGCATATAACAGATCGACCGTACTTCCTGGCAGCTTCCAATGCTCTTTCCGCTTGTTCGAAAGTGGTAATGTTTGTAGTAGCTCCCTTACCATGGTTTCCATCAATCGGTTTAATTACAAATGGATATCCAACTTCATCTATAGCGCGCTGTACTGTCTCATCGCTGTAAAGGATAATCCCTTTCGGAACCGGTACTTCTGCAGCGCTCAGCAGGTTTTTTGTTTCTTCTTTATCGCCGGCGATGTCTACCGCAATAGTGGATGTTGTGCTGGCAATGGTAGCACGAATTCTCTTTTGATGAATTCCATAACCTAACTGTACAAGACTATGTTTATTCAGCCGGATATAAGGAATACCACGCCTGGCTGCTTCTTCAACAATACTTCCCGTGGAAGGCCCCAGCCGTGTATCTTCTCTTATTTCTCTCATTGTTTGAACTTCCTCTTCCAGGTTGTAAGGAGAATTATCAATTAGAGATTCCACGAGCCTGAATGCCGATTTTGCAGCAAACACGCCTGCGTCCTCTTCCATATAATCAAACACAACGAAATACTCGCCATGTTTTCCGGTAGTTCTTGTTCTCCCGAAACCCATATCCATACCTGCAAGGGTTTGAAGTTCGAGTGCTACATGCTCTATAACATGTCCCATCCAGGTACCTTCTGCCACCCGCGATAAAAATCCACCGGGTACTCCCTCACTGCAGCGGTGTTCATAAAGTGTGGGTAATAACTGTTCGAGCTTCTCTTTAAACCCTGGTAATTTATTTGTTGGCACATGCTCCATTTCTTCGAGATCTATTTTCATTTGAATAAGCTTGGGCCGTCTAATGCTCCAGTAGTTTGGGCCTCGTAAAACTTTTATTTCGATAATCTTCATAAACGAACTAATAAAATTTGGGATAAATATTTAAATGTTCTCATAAAAAACAACGCAGCAAATTGTAAGTTAATGATAATTCACATCCAAAAAATACAATGGTTTGTACAATCTCTTTATTTCAATTCCGTTATTTTTGTAATTAGTATTTATTTTGACAGTAAAGGCGCATTGAATACTAACCCAATAATTGTATCGATAAATGAGGCGCCGCTGTTTATATCAAAATTGAATGCATGCAACATCCGCAGGGAAAACTTATTGCCATAGGAGGAGCCGAAGATAAAGGCTCTGATCTTGAAAAAGGCGATACGGTTAGAAATAATCTTAATTTTTTCGAGTTGGGTATTCTTCGACGCATTGTAGACGAAGCAGGCGGCCCCGACATAAGAATGGAAGTAATTACTACGGCTTCTATGATACCCAATGAAGTGGGTGAAAATTACCTGAATGCTTTTGGAAAAATCGGATGTACAAACATTGGTTTATTGCCTATACGCAACAGGGCTGATGCAATGGACAAAGAATACCTTGAGCGATTAAAAAATTGTGATGCCATAATGTTTAGCGGCGGAAATCAATTAAGGTTATCATCAACTTTTGGAGGAACGGAATTTTTGGAGATTGCTCTCAATCGATATCACGATGAGAAAAATTTTGTGGTGGCTGGTACTTCGGCCGGTGCAATGGCAATGAGCAATACGATGGTTTATGAAGGTAATGCCACAACTGCTCATTTAAAAGGAGAAGTGAAAATAACTACCGGCCTTGGCTTTATGGATGATGTAATCTTCGACAGTCATTTTGAAAAACGGGGAAGATTTGGCCGGTTAGCGCAGGCGATTGCGAGTAACCCTTCTGCAGTGGGAATAGGTTTAGGAGAAGATACGGGAATGCTTATAAAAGACGCTAATGTAATGGAGGCAATCGGCAGTGGAATGGTAATGATAATTGACGGGCATGACATCATGCATAACAATATTGCTGATATTCCTGACGGGAACCCTATAAGCGTGGAAAATATTAAAGTGCACTTTTGTGAAAAAGGAAATGGGTTCTTACTTAAGGAAAGAAAATTTATTCCGGATATAACAGCATATTACAAAGAAGAAAGCTCATCAAGAGGTAAATTAAAAAAAGCTATTTAAAATATTTATTATATCGTTTTCAATAAATAATAATTTTTCTTTCCTTTTTGAACAAGCAGGTATTTATTATTTAGCAGAAAATCTTCGTTTAATTTAGTTTCAACATCAATCACTTTTTCTTTATTTAAAAATACGCCGCCGCCCGCAAGCATTTTACGGGCTTCACCTTTGCTCGGAAATATTTTGGTATCTGCCAGCAATGAAATGAGATCAATATTTTCTTTTAACATTTTTCTGTCTACATCAATCGATGGAACGCCTTCCATTACCTGCAATAACTGCTCCTCGTTTAATTCCTTTAGCGTTTGTGCGGTATCGCTGCTAAATAAGATTGAAGACGCTCTCACGGCAAATTCATAGTCTTTACGGGAATGGACAAGACACGTAACTTCTTCAGCTAACTTTTTCTGGAGAATTCGCTGGTTTTCGTTTCCCGTATGTTGGCTAACTAAGTAGGCAATTTCTTCTTTCGATAGAAAAGTAAAAATTTTAAGAAATCTCTCGGCATCGAGGTCAGCGGTGTTAAGCCAAAACTGGTAAAAGCTATAAGGCGATGTTTTATCTGCACTCAGCCATATATTTCCTTTTTCGGTCTTGCCAAATTTTCCTCCGTCGGCTTTTGTTAAAAGGGGGCAGGTAAACGCAAAAGCTTCAGCCCCACTTTTACGCCTTATTAATTCCGTTCCTGTAACTATGTTTCCCCATTGGTCACTGCCTCCAAATTGAAACCTGCAATTTTTGTTTTTATTCAACCAATAAAAATCATAGCCCTGTACCAGTTGGTAAGTAAATTCGGTGAAGCTCATGCCATTTTCCCCTTCCAAACGTTTTCGAACACTATCCTTCGCCATCATATAATTTATGGAAATATGCTTTCCCACATCTCGTATAAAATCCAGAAATGAAATGTCTTTAAACCAATCATAGTTATTCACCATTTCAGCAGCGTTATCTCTTTCAGAGCTGAAATCAAGAAATTTTTTTAATTGCTTTTCCACAGATTTTAGGTTGTAATTCAACACATCTGTATTTAATAAATTACGTTCTTCACTTTTCCCGGAAGGGTCTCCCACCATTCCTGTGGCGCCTCCTACTAAGGCAATAGGTTTATGCCCAAATTTTTGTAAGTGCATTAAAGCAATTATCGGAATAAGGCTGCCAATATGCAAACTATCGGCCGTGGGATCGAAGCCCACATAACCAGCAGTTGGCTCCTTACATAATTGCTCCTCTGTGCCGGGCATTATATCCTGAATTAAACCCCGCCATCTTAACTCCTCAATTAAATTGTCCATACTTTTTTTAAAAGGAATGATAATAATTGTAAAGTTTCAAAAATAGTTCACAATTAAATATTTCAACAATTGATTTTGAAGACCCGCGACATTTTAATGACATTGTTGAATCACACCGGGAAAGCGGAAGGGTGCTATTTCGAAATTTTCTCATAATCTATCCCCCATAGTTTACATAAGTTTTACTTAATTTTAGTTGGTATTAGGCTTAATGAGATACAATATTTAGAGTTATTGTCCGTTTTATATTACCCAAATACTCACTGATACTATCCATTAAATTGATCATTCCCCCAATATGAGAATTGCCAGACTTACCAAATTAATGTGCCTGTTGATACTACCTAGCTGTGGGTTTGCACAATTCAGAAAATATTCTAATGAGTTTTTAAATATAGGTGCAGGAGCAAGAGGCTTAGGCATGGGAGCATCTGTTTCGGCGTCTGCAAATGACGGAACTGCAGGTTATTGGAATCCGGCCGGGCTTACCGGTGTTCGCGACAATCCATCCATAAATCTCATGCACGCCAGCTATTTTGATAATATTGGTAAGTACGACTATGGAAATGTTGCTGTACCCATTAGCGACAACAAAAGAACACTCGGCTTTTCCATCTTACGTTTCGCGGTGGACGATATCCCAAATACTTTGTTTTTGGTGGAACCCGACGGGAGCATCAATTATGGAAATATTACCACATTCTCTTCTGCAGATTACGCCTTCTTATTTTCTTTTGCCCAAAAAATAAAAGATGATGATGACGTAAAAATGAGTTTTGGTGCTAACGCAAAAATAATTTACCGGAAGGTGGGTCATTTCGCGACAGCATGGGGTTTTGGCTTTGATGCAGGGTTTAAAATGCAAAAAAACAACTGGACGCTTGGCATTGTTGCCAAGGATATTACAACCACTTTTAATGCCTGGTCGTTTAATTTTTCTGAAAAAGAAAAAGAAGTTTTATATCTCACAAAAAATGACATCCCTGTAAAGTCAACAGAACTTACAGCTCCAAGGCTCACAATAGGTAACTCCTACAATTTTCGCCTTGGATCAAGTGTAAATCTTTTAACTGAGGCAGATTTTGATTTTACCTTTGATGGAGAACGAAATACAATATTAAGTGGAAAGACAATAAGCATTGATCCACATTTTGGCATGGAGGCATCTATTAAAGATGTTTTTTTTGTTAGAGCCGGCATTTACAATTTTCAGAAGGCGCTTGCAGACGGAGATACTACCAACCAAAAAAAAGTTTGGATATATCAACCAAGTTTAGGCGCAGGATTTAAAATAAAAAATGTAAGAATTGATTACGCCTTCTCCAACCTGGCTAATCAATCTAATCCTTTGTATACTCATATTTTCTCATTGAGATTTGATCTTGCTAAAAAAGAAAATAATTAAGGCCTTAACTAACGTCTATGAAAAAATTATTAATAATATTTTTTATTTTCATTTCAGCCCCGGCTTTTACACAAACATATACTAATAGCTGGATTGATTATAGTAAGACTTATTACAAATTTAATATTGGCCAAACCGGCCTCTATCGCATATCTCAATCCATTCTTAATGCTGCGGGACTTGGAGCTATCCCTGCCGAACAATTTCAGCTATGGAGAAATGGTGCAGAAGTTGGTTTATATACATCAGTGTCCAACGGTCCTCTAAGCTCATCAGACTACATAGAATTTTGGGGGATTATGAATGATGGCAAGAAAGACACAAAACTTTATCGCGACCCTGATTACCAGCTATCTGATTATTACAGTTTAGAAACTGACACCGCCGCCTATTTTTTAACGGTAAATCCCTCGGGAAATAATTTGCGATTTGTGACCAGCCCGAATAATGTTGCAGGAAATTCACTTGCACCGGAGCCTTACTTTATAAACACAAAATCGGTCTATTTTAAAAATAGAATAAACATGGGCCTGGGGCTCCCGCTTGGGGAGTATGTTTATTCATCTTCTTATGATATCGGGGAAGGATGGACATCGAATGATATTGCCCCATGCTGCCCGCTTTCTTATCTTTTCGACAGTATTTATATGTATACCGGAGGCCCATCGGCGTCATTCAATTTTGCAGTAGCAGGCAACGCCTTAAACCCAAGAAATGTAAGGGTTAAGATATATAATAACGTCATTGACGATGAGCCAATGTCAAATTTTACATACTTAAAAAAACAAGTACTTAATATACCGGCGAGTTATTTTCCAAGCCCTGATCATGTGTTGATTTCTATTCAACCCGTTTCTTCTGTTAGTACGGACAGAATTGTTGCTTCTACATTCTCTTTAACCTATCCTGCTAAGTTTAATTTTAACCATAAAAAGAATTTTTATTTTGAGCTACCTGCAACAGCATCCGGAAACTATTTGGTTATAGATAATTTTGACTATGGGAGCGCCAACCCCGTACTGCTCGATATTACTTCTGGTGCCAGGTACACCGGCGATATTACAACAACGCCTGGTAAAATTTTATTTGTACTACCGCCATCGTCAGCTACACTGAGAAAATTTGAAATGGTAAGCGAAGATGCCTCCAATATAAATTCCGTTAGTTCATTAACCCAAAGAAATTTTGTTAATTATGGAGTTGCAGCTAACCAGGGAAATTACTTAATCATAAGTAACCCCGTTTTATATAACAATGGTTCCGGTATTAACAACGTTGATTTGTACCGTGCATATAGAAGTTCGGCTGCGGGTGGTAGTTATAATGCTAAAATTTATGATATCGACCAAATAGATGACCAGTTTGGTTATGGAATAAAAAAACATCCGTTGGCAATTAAAGATTTTATACAATATGCTGCTGGTACATTTTCGCCCAAGCCAAAATATGTTTTTCTGATTGGAAAAGGAATAACGTATTATGACTATATAAATAATCAGAATAGCGTTTATGATGATCAGTTAGATCTTATTCAGACTTTTGGCAACCCGGCCTCGGATATTCTGCTTTCATCTCCTTATGGCAGTACCGTACCTACTATCCCCATTGGCAGGCTATCGGTAACTACGGGAAATGAAATTGGAAATTATCTCCAAAAGATAAAGGAATATGAAAATGCGGCGGCGTCAACGACTCAAACGCTCGCTAGTAAATTATGGATGAAAAACGTAGTTCATGTAATTGGCGGAAAGGATAGTTCAGAAAGTGATCTTTTTACTTTCTACATGAATCAGTATGCGAATATTATTGTTGATACATTGTATGGTGGCAAGGTGGAAACGTTTGCCAAGACTACTAATTCTGCCGTTCAATTGATATCCGGTCAAAGAATTGAGCAATTATTTAATGAAGGGATAGGGCTCCTCTCTTATTTTGGACATTCTTCCTCAAATACACTTGAGTTTAATTTGAGTGACCCTTCGACTTATCAAAACCAGGGAAGATATCCGTTCTTTTCAGTAAGTGGTTGCACCGCCGGTAATAACTATATATTCGACACTACCCGGATAACGCAAAATAATTTATCTATTTCAGAAAGATTTGTGCTCGCCAGTGAAGGCGGGAGTATTGGATTTTTAGCTAGTTCCCATCTGGGCGTGCCTCCCTATCTCTACAGTTACGACGTTGAAATGTATACCCAGCTTGGTGTGGTAAATTATGGTAATACTGTTGGCAACGATATAAAAAATGTGATAAATAATTTGGGGGGTGCCAATAACTCACTGGATTTCCTCACACGAATTAATATGGAGGAAATGAACCTGCATGGCGATCCTGCTATTACTATAAATCCTCATCCAAAACCTGACTATATTATAGAAGACCCGCAGGTGAAAGTTAACCCTTCATTTATTTCTGTGTCTGAAACCAGCTTTCAATTGCAGGCCAAAGCTTATAACATCGGAAGGGCCATAAATGACTCAATTTATTTTGAAGTAAAAAGAACGTATCCTAACGGAATTACTGAGGTTATTTTCCGTAAAAGAATTCCAGGTATAAGATATGCAGATTCTATACAGATTTCCGTTCCGATTATTTCTACGAGGGACAAAGGATTGAATAAGATAACGGTAACAATAGACGCAGATAACGAAGTAGACGAACTGTCAGAAAATAACAACAGTATAACGAGGGATGTATTTATATACCAGGATGAAGCAACACCTGTGTATCCTTATAATTTCGCTATTGTAAATGTTGGAAACCAAAAATTATACGCATCCACGTCAGACCCATTAGCATCTGCCAAAGATTATGTTTTTGAAATTGACACCACTTTGCTTTTTAACTCTTCGGTTAAAGTAAGTAAAACAGTTAATTCACCGGGAGGTGCTATACAATTTGATCCCGGATTTAGTTATGCCGATAGCACAGTTTACTACTGGCGCGTATCAATTAAACCTGCATCGGGCCTGGAAACAGATTATCATTGGAACAATGCTTCATTTATTTATATCGCCAACAGTTCGATGGGAGCGAATCAATCTCATTACTACCAGCACCTATATTCCGACACGCAACATATTATTTTAGATAGCGCCAGGCGATGGGATTATACTTCTGTCAATAATGTAATTACTTCCAGGAATGGCGTGTTTCCAACGGCTGCCCGTTTAGGATCCGATTTTGACGAAGATGTTAATGGCGCCTTATTTGCAGAGAGTGTTTGCGGTGTTTCCGGTATTATTTTTAATGTGCTCGATCCTATTAGTTTAAAACCATGGCTAAATGCCGTAGGCCCAACAGGGTTATATGGAAGTGACCAGGTTTGTGGTTACGATAGGTTAGCCAATTTCCAATTTAACATTCTAAGCCAGGCGAAGAGAGACAGTGCCATGAAGTTCCTTGATATGGTTCCGGATAATTATATCGTTATTGCTAGAAATATTTCAGGTACTGCCCCTGCCAGTAATACCTATGCTGCAGATTGGGAGGCCGATACCACTGCTTTCGGAAGCAACAATTCATTATACCATCGTTTACTGTCGCAGGGCTTTGTTTTAATTGATTCCTTCTATAGGCCGCGGTCTTTTATATTCATGTATCAAAAAAATAATCCTGCATTTATACCCAATTTTGTGTTCTCTACGGGAATTTATGATAAGATATCTTTGGCGCATAATTTTAATGCTCCTGATACATTAGGATATATTACGTCGCCAAAATTTGGTCCGGCAACAGCATGGAAAGAAATGCATTGGCGTGGAAGCAGCCTGGAACTTAATTCTCCCGACAACCCTAAAGTTCAGATTATTGGAATCGACAGCACAGGAAATTCAACTACTTTATTTAACGTAGATAAGAGCATGCAGGACGTTGATATTTCTTCAGTAAATGCATCGAAGTATCCATACATGCAACTTAGAATGCGCAACTCAGATAGTGTGAAACTAACGCCTTATCAACTCTCATATTGGAGATTAAATTTCACCCCGGCGCCGGAAGGAGCACTTACCCCTAATTTGTATTTCCTAACAAAAGATACGCTGGACCAGGGAGAAATTTTGCACTTTGGCATAGCGTTCAAAAATATCAGTCTTGCGGCTTTTGATAGCATCAAAGTAAAATTTGAAGTAATCGATGATAATAATGTTACTCATGTTCTTCCCATTACAAGAGTAAAGCCGCTTGTTAGCGGAGATACGATCAAACTGCAATACGATATTGACACCAAAGCATTTTCCGGAGCCAATACTTTGCATGTTGATTTCAACCCCGACAATGACCAGCCGGAGCAATATCATTTTAATAATTTCCTTTTCAAAACATTTTTTGTAAAAGCTGATAAATTTAATCCATTGTTGGATGTTACTTTTGACGGCGTTCATATATTAAACCGTGATATCGTTTCCGCAAGGCCTCATATAGTTGTTAAGCTAAAAGATGAAAGTAAGTTTTTATCTCTTGATGATACCTCATTGATGAAGGTTCAAATACAATATCCCGATGGCTCATTGAGAACTTATAAGTTCGATAACGACACATTGCGATTTACACCCGCCAATTTAGCAGCTGGCGAAAATACTGCCACCATTGACTTTATGCCGTTATTGCCGGGAGATGATGATGAATACGTTTTAATCATTTCAGGAAAAGATGTCGTGGGTAATACAGCAGGCAATTTGAATTACCAGGTTGATTTCAGAGTTATCAACAAACCTATGATTTCTAATTTGCTCAATTACCCAAATCCATTTACAACGTCAACTGCATTTGTGTTTACCGTTACGGGTACTGTTGTACCGCAAAATATAAGAATTCAAATATTAACGATTACCGGTAAAATAATTAGAGAAATTACTAAAGATGAGTTAGGCCCTTTACATATAGGTCGAAATATTACGGAATTTAAATGGGATGGCTCCGATATGTATGGACAGAAAGTGGCAAATGGTGTTTATCTTTATAGGGTACTTACTAATTTAAATGGAAAATCGTTGGACAAGTTTACCGATAATGGCGACAATACAGATAAATATTTTACCAAAGGTTACGGAAAAATGTATTTCATGCGATGATGAACAATTAAACAATAATTATAAAAGCTTTTCATGATTTGAAGAGCTTTTGCGATATGAAAGATATACCACAAATAGATATAAGAGTTAATGAGGAGTTAATCCCTTTTGCGCAGATAACAAATTAGAAATTCTAAAAGTATTTATCATTACAACATCTGCAACAAAACCTTACATTCCACAGTTAGATGGGATCAGAGGTCTGGCCATTATCCTGGTTATTACATTTCATTACTGGGGTTACTTACCTGTATTTTCTTTTGGGTGGTGCGGTGTGGATTTGTTTTTTGTTTTATCAGGTTATTTAATTACATCAAGATTAATAGCATTAAAAGGACAACCTAATGCACTAAAAAAATTTTACATAAACCGGACTTTAAGGATTTTACCCGTTTATTATTTAACTCTTATAATATTTTATATAGGCTTCAATTTATTAGTCAAAAAACAAAATTTTTATTTATTTGAATTTTATAATCATACTTGGTGGAGTTTTCTCTTTTTCTTACAGAACTGGAGCTTTATATTTTATAATGGCTTTAAAGAAAATTTTTTAGGTCACTTTTGGTCGCTGGCGGTTGAAGAACAATTTTATTTGATATGGCCATTTTTTTTATACCTTTTTTTCGGGAGGAGAAATTTTCCTCAATTAATTTTTACTGCTATCTTATTAATAATTGCAACGAGAATACTTTTATATATAAAGTATCCTGAATGGTCAGATTATGAGCATTATTATTATAACACGTTTTGCAGAATGGACTCTTTTTTGATGGGAGGCATTTTATTTATTTCAAAGAGTAATAGTAATGGTAGAAGTTTTATCAAGTATTATCTTGCTGCCTTACTTATTGTAATTTTTGGAATCTACCTTACAGGTAGTGCAAGTTTTGCAAACCCTTTTATTAGCACAATAGGGTATACTTTAATTGGCTTAATATCTGCAGGATTGGTTGATGCAGCTGTAAGCAATTCTAACAAATTACTATCTGCTGTTTTCAATTGCGAATGGCTAAAGTTTACCGGAAAAATTTCTTATGGTTTATATATTTTTCACTGGCTGGTTTTAAAAACTTTTAAAATAAAAATTTCTAATTCTCTTGTTAATTCATTTCACATAAATATTGCTTATGCAGATATGATTTCACTTTTTTCATGCCTTGCAATAAGTTTTATCATCAGCATTATTAGTTATTTTTATTTTGAAACATGGTTTTTGAAAAGAAAATTTCATTAAAAAATTAGCCACTTTATGAAGAAAACCATCAATGATAAATTCACACTCTCAGATGCTAAAAAACGGTATGCAAGGCTTGCGTTGTTTATTATCTGGCTCGGTTTACAGTGTTTTCTTTTCTGGCAAAACGGAATAGTAACAACACAGGAAGCAGTAAAATATATTGACCAGGCTAATGTATTTTTAAGCACAGGAAAATACAGCTCTGCCAATTTTATTTTTTATTCTGTACAAATTTTACTAATCGCTGCATGCATAAAGTTTCATATCAGTTTTATATTTCTTGTGCTTTTGCAAATAATTTGTAATGGCATATCAATAATTTGTTTTTTTAAAATTGTAAATAAATTATCAGGCAGTTTGTTGCTATCTTTTTTCAGCACTTTATATTTTCTAATTTTTTTTTATTATTATTTCTACAATACTTATCTCTTTACTGAATCTTTATATTTTAGTTTTTCTGTGATATACGCTTATTTTCTTTTTTCGGTAAAACGATTAACCATAAACAATATATTGCTTATCTTTTTGCTTTTATCACTGCTATATCTCACAAGGCCTACAGGTATTTTTTTTATACCTGCGACATTTCTTTTTATAATTATTAAATTTTATTATAAAAACTCTTTGAAGATTATTGCTGCATCAATCTGCGTTGGTCTTATCTTTTTTTATTTTTTATTTAATTACTCTATCGGCTCCGGCGGTGAATTTGATTTCCTGCTGCCTTATCTTGATGAAAGAATTATTTGCGGCGTGCCTACAATAAGAATAGCTCACAATATTGTTGTGCCTGTTGAGAAAAATTCAATTGCAGGATTGCTGTATATTATTACTCATTATTCTGGTTTATTTTTTCGCTTATCAATACAAAGGCTTGCGGCTTTCTTTAAAATATACCGCCCTTACTATTCAGTATTCCATAATGTTTTTGCTTCTGGCTATTTTTATTTGATGTATGCTGCGATTCTTTTTCATATAAAATATTTATTTAAAAAAGATAAAGCAGAAGTTTGGTTTTTGATTACTTGCATCGGCCTTACGGTTACTACGGTAATGCTTTCCTGCGATGAATGGGGAAACAGGTTTATATTATCAGTGCTGCCTTTCTTTTTATTATTATCAGTTATTGCAATAAAAAATAAAAAAGAGTTGAATGGATAAAAATATTTTTTCAGAAGAAAATTTATCTGCGTTACACAAGTGCTTTATTGAAGCAGAGCCATTTCCATACTTATGCATAGATAATTTTTTAGAAGAAGAACTCGCCAACTCTTTATCGGAACATTTTCCATCATTGGAAGCAATGAATACCATTTACCATGGCATCAATGAAAATAAGGGAGAACATTCATCTTTCGAAAACCTGCATCACTCTTTTACTATATTAAAACAGCAATTGCTTAATGATACATTTATACAAAAAATTGAAAAAATTTCCGGGATAAGTAACCTGGAAGTCATTCAAGACCGCTATGGTAGCGGGTTAAGTCAGGGAGGCAAGGGAAGTTTTTTAGATATTCATATTGATTATAACCTGCATCCCGTTGCAAAAAAGCAGCGCCGCATTAACCTGCTTATTTTCCTAAACAAAACATGGGAAAAAGAGTGGTGCGGTTACCTGGAATTCTGGGATGCCTCGCATACAAAATGCATAACAAGCGTAGAACCCCGGTTTAATCGTTGTGTTATTTTTATTTGCAACAACATTTCATACCACGGTTACAGCAATATTAAATGCCCTGAATATGTTACCCGTAAATCTTTTTATTTATACTTTTTCTCAAAGCCTGAAAAGAAATTATTATATCACGATACAGTTTTTACAACTGCAGGTAATCACAAATTTATTTATAAATACAGGATCATAGTAAAAGAATTTTTTAAGAACAGCATAAAAAGAATTTTGTACTATAGCGGACTTAATAAATTTTTAAAGTAAGGAAATTAAATCATTTTAATTAGAAATGAGCAATCATGGCTGTAGTAAAGGAATCCCGATAAATTTAACTTTCATTTCTCTTAACTAATTTTATGTTTTACAAAAATAGATTTCAAAAAATAAATGTGACTAAATTGGTTGTAAATGAAAGCTGAAACATACGACATTATTATTATTGGAGGAGGTCCAATAGGCCTCGCATGCGGACTGGAAGCAAAGAAATCAAACTTAAGTTATTGCATAATTGAAAAGGGTGCATTGGTTAATTCTATTTATAATTACCCATCCAACATGACTTTTTTCAGTACAAGTGAACGACTTGAAATTGGAGGAATTCCATTTGTTAGTAATAGTGTGAAGCCCACCCGGAACGAAGCTTTGGAATATTATCGCAGGGTTGCTGTTTCTTCAAATCTTAATATTCACTTATTTGAAGAAGTTAAGAGTGTGAATAAAAATGAAAACTTATTTACTGTTCTAACTAATAAATCGTCATACCAGGCGTCCAATATTATAATCGCGACCGGCTTTTACGATATACCCTATTTATTAAATGTAAAAGGAGAAGATCTCCCTAAAGTGAAACACTATTATAAGGACCCCCATTATTATGCTTTTCAAAAAGTATTGGTAGTTGGCGCTGCTAACTCAGCAATAGACGCAGCACTTGAAACCTGGCGTAAAGGAGCAACAGTAACTATGGTGATTAGAGGTGACAAAATAAGTGATCGGGTAAAATATTGGGTTAAACCCGATATTGAAAATCGCATTGCGGAAGGTTCTATAAAAGCATATTTCAATTCAACCGTAGCTGAGATAAGAGAGCATGAAGTTGATATTAAGACTCCTGAAGGTATTGTAACAATAGAAAATGATTGGGTGCTTTCAATGACGGGATACCAGCCAAATCTGCAATTCCTAAAAAGCCTAGGCATCGAACTTTCGAAAGATGAAATCTGCAAACCAACTTATAGCGAGTTAAATTATGAAAGCAATGTAAAAGGAGTTTATTTGGCGGGAGTTATCTGCGGGGGAATGAACACCCACCGCCTTTTTATTGAGAACTCGAGAGAACACGCTGAAAAAATAATTGCCGATATAAATAAAAAAAAAGAATCTTTTACGAAATAAATTGTCATTAATTCAATTGATCCCCTTCTCTCTCCATTATTTTATTATATTTTTTTTCACTTAAGCTATAAGTTAAATGAGTTGAAAGAAACCCTATAGCAATTGATACTGCAATAAGAATGAATATTAAATTCCGACCTCCTCTTTCCCATAAAGGAGTAAAAAGTTTCGTGAGAAAAAAAATAACAAGAAATGAAACAACCGTCCAGGCGATTGTAAATTGCAAATAATATTTCCAACGTGGGCCAGTCCTTTGTTCCTTCCATTGCGCAATAAAATGTCGCTCAGAATTACTTATCATAATTGATCTCCTGTTTCAAATTCGCCTTTCATATAAAATACACAATTGCCTGCCATAATTGCCCTGTCGCCCCTTTGTTCACAATAAATTACCCCACCCCGTTTAGATAATTGTAAGGCATTCATTTTTTCTTTATTAAGTTTTTT
Organism: Ginsengibacter sp.; assembly: GCF_057362405.1. Lineage (NCBI taxonomy): Bacteria > Pseudomonadati > Bacteroidota > Chitinophagia > Chitinophagales > Chitinophagaceae > Ginsengibacter > Ginsengibacter sp. The sequence goes on along the minus strand of NZ_JBMQQG010000044.1, from coordinate 7,204 downwards.
ACTCCAAAAAGGGATCAATTGCGAATGAGCAGATCCCGTAACGGGGTCCTCATCAATGCCGGCAGTTGGCGCAAAAAATCTTGATACAAAATCAACAGATTTTCCAGGTGCAGTAATAATTATTTTGTACCCTGTATTCTTCATTGCGGAGAAATCGGGAACGCAATTTCTAACAGCATCTTCGTCAGCTAACTCCACCAGCAGATCCCGATTTTTATAAATGCCTTTAATATCAGCACCGCCGAGGGCATCTCTAAGATTAATAGGCGGATCGTTAAATTCATCTGGATTCCAGGAAGGGAAATTCATTTTGATGAGATCATCTTCTTTTGAAACCCACAAAATTCCGCTTTGAGAACTAAACTTGACATCCGGCTTTTTAAAATTCAAATAATTAAAAATTACAAAGGCTGAAGCAAGTGTGGCATGGCCGCATAGATTGATTTCAAGTTGTGGCGTAAACCACCTGATATCAAAGTCAGCCTGAGAACCTTGACCTGCAGGAACAAAAAAAACCGTCTCCGAAAGATTATTTTCAAAAGCCAGTGTTTGCATCAAGTCCTCATCTATCCATTTATCAAGAGGTACTACCGCTGCCGGATTTCCGGAGAAAAGCCGATCAGTAAACGCATCTATTTGGTATAGGGTTAATCTCATTTGATCTTTTTAAAATTTAGAGCTCTTTTTTTAACCGCAGTGTCTTTCGCTTTTCTGATCTTATGATATCCGGCAATTAAATAAACTTATTGCTTATTGAATTATTCTGCCATCATTTCTTTTGCAATCTTAATAACATCTTCTACGTTAGGCTTACTAAAATAATCACCATCGCTTCCGTATGAAGGCCGGTGATCTTTCCCCGTAAGCGTACGAGGAGAAACATCGAGCCATTTATAACCACCCTGCTCTTCCATTACTTTATTAAACATGTAAGCTGCTGCTCCACCTGGAACATCTTCATCAATAAAAACTATGCGGTTGGTCTTTTTTAATGAAGAAAGAATCGAATGATTAATATCGAATGGCAGCAATGTTTGAACATCAATTACTTCACAGCTTATTTTCATTCCTTCCAAAATCTGTGCTGCTTCCTCTACAATTCTTAGCGTAGCACCATATGCAACCATCGTTATATCGTTACCTTCTTTAACTACTTCCGGCATACCTAACGGTACCGTATATTCGATCAAGTTCGCCGGCAATTTTTCTTTTAAGCGGTAACCATTCAAGCATTCAATCATCAAAGCAGGATCGTTGCTTTGTAATAATGTATTGTACATGCCTACAGCCTGAACCATATTTCTAGGCACACATACATACATTCCACGAAGTGAATTTATGATCATTGCCATGGGCGACCCGCTGTGCCAGATTCCTTCAAGCCGATGCCCACGCGTACGAACAATCAGCGGTATGCTTTGCTGGCCCATAGTGCGAAAATAAGTCGTGCAAACATCGTCACTTAAGGGCTGCAATCCGTATAACAAGTAATCAAGATATTGAATTTCTGCAATAGGCCTTAAGCCACGCAGTGCAAGCCCAATCCCTTGCCCGATTATACTTAGCTCCCGAATACCCGTGTCGAATATTCTGCTTTCTCCATACTTCGCCTGCAATCCGCTGAAACCCTGGTTTACATCACCTATGTGCCCCAGGTCTTCCCCAAAAGCAATCACTTTATTATTACTTGCAAAAAGTGCGTCAAAATATTTGTTCAATACTTCGTAGCCGTTTATCGTTTCCGCGTCTTCGTTATAGATTGCTTTAATATGGTCAACTTTAAGCGCCGATTTCGGTCCTTCATTATACAGGTTCGAATTAAATATCTTACTATTTTCTTTTACAAGTTTATTGTAGTAGTTTTTTATTGCCTCTGATGGTAAACCGGGATAATTGAGCGCTATTGAAAGCGTCTTCATTACATCACGCCTTAAAGGTTCCCGGTTAGCGGAGAGCTTGTCTATCAACTTTTGAATCCCGTCCTTATTTTTATGTTGATCTAAATCAGCCCGAAGCAACGAGATTACATCACTCACCTGCTTCCTTATAGGCGAAATGTATTTTTCCCACGCATCTTGCCTGCTTTGTTTTACAAGCTTCTTTGCAGCAATTTCGATATCACGTAATTCATTATCATCTGCAAGAGCGTTTTCAATAATCCACTCACGCATCTGCTTCCTGCACTCCCATTGATTTTCCCAGGTGAGCCTCTCTGATGTTTTATAACGCTCCTGGCTACCCGAAGTAGAATGTCCCTGCGGCTGCGTTATTTCTTCTACGTGAAAAAGAGCAGGCGTATGAGTTTCCCGAATATGTTTAATAGCTACTTCAAGTACTTCACACATACCGGCATAATCCCATCCTTTTAAATTGTAAATATTTATTCCGTTACTATCTTCAGTTTTTTGTAAACCGCTCAGGGCTTTTGAAATAGATGATTTTGTTGTTTGATATTCTTTAGGTACCGATATTCCATAGCCATCATCCCATACAAATACTGCCAATGGAACCTGAAGTACTCCGGCTGCATTCATTGCTTCCCAAAAATGCCCTTCCGATGTTGCGGCGTCGCCAATTGTGCAAAAACAAATTTCATTTCCGTTTTCACTTAAATTTTTCATTTTATTCAAATCCTTTTCGTCTCTGAAAAGTTTTGAAGCCAAGGCAAGTCCAAGTGCTCTTGGCATTTGGCCGGCAGTAGGAGCAATATCTGAAGAAACATTTTTTAATTGGGAAAGGGGCAGCCATTCGCCATTTTCATCTACAAATTTTGTGGCAAAATGAGAGTTCATCTGTCGACCGGCGCTAAAAGGGTCGTTGTTTATGTCTGGATCTGCATATAATTGAGAAAAAAATTGTTCTATAGTGGCAAGTCCGCTTGCGAACATAAACGTTTGATCACGGTAATACCCTGCTCTGAAATCGCCCGGCATGAAAAACTTTGCCATAGCAACCTGGGCCACTTCTTTGCCGGCACCAAAAATGCCAAACTTTGCTTTACCGGTGAGCACCTCCTTTCTACCCAATATACTGGCCTCACGGCTTTCACAAACTGTGCGATAATCTTTCAGTACTTCTTCCTTGAACTTATCAAAAGTCAAATTTTGAAGGAGAGCCTCATCAGTCAGGTAATTTGCGTCCATATTAGCAAAAATATTAATTATGAATGACGATTGTTAAAAAAGTGATAACCTGTTCACAATTTGCAACCTTTTGCCGCGTTTTATTATCTTTGAAAGCACAATAAACAAGATAATGAAATTTATATTTACTTTTCTTTTAGGATTTGCTTTCAGTATGGCAACTTTTGCACAAACCAGTGCTGCTAATGTTACTAAAAACAATATAAAGAAAGCTAAAATCGAAAGCACGGCCGCTGCCACTAACGCTCAAACGTCCGTTGCTGCCACGACGGATACAAAACCTAACACAGAATCGCTCAATCTTAAAGAAACTGAATTCGATTTCGGCAAGATTCCCCAGGGCAAGCCTGTTACTCACATCTTCGAATTTACAAATACCGGCACTACTCCATTTTCTCTCGAAAATGTACAGGCTAGTTGCGGATGCACTACCCCAGTATGGAACAAGGATGTAGTTGCCCCTGGCGCAATCGCACAAATAATTGTCGGCTATAATGCACAAAACGAAGGACCGTTTGCCAAACCAGTTACGATAACGTACAATGGCAGCCAGGTTAAACAGATTACCATTAAAGGAGATGTTTGGAAAACTCCGGTTACCTCAGCTCCTGCAAATACATCATTAAACTCTTTAAAAAACGAACAATAAAAACAACAAACAAACTATTATGAAAAAATTACTATTCGCGGTTTTAGTATTATCGTCTTCTTCTTTATTTGCTCAAACTAAGGCGGACGACATTGCTAAAATTAATGTTGAGACATATGACCTTGGCAAAGTGAAACAAAACGTACCGGCAACGGCCACATTTGTTGTTACAAATATTGGCAAACAGGATTTATTAATTGACCAGGCTAATCCGACTTGTGGTTGCACAATTTCCGATTATACCAAGTCACCAATTGCCCCGGGCAAAACAGGCGTGATACATGCCACCTACAATGCAGCGAATCTTGGACATATCGATAAAACGCTCACGGTTAAGTTTGCTGGTGCATCTGATATAAAATTTATTAAACTCACCGGCGAAGTATTAGATTCGGCGGCGTACGCTAAGGCCATTGCGACTGGCCAGGTTAAAAAGAATGTTGCTGAAACTTCACCCACTTCGGTAACTAATTCCAACACAACTTCCACGACCAGTAAAAAAGCAAGGAAAGAAAAAAAGGCAGCATCTGCTGCACTACCTGCAACTTCAAAATCTTGAAACTAAATTCATCAAATGAGAAACCCTTGCAATTGCAGGGGTTTTTTATTTGACTGTATTGCTTAAATGAAATATTTTGCCATCGGTAATTATTAATTTTAATTACTGATACGATCTTACCAATTGAATGATGGCACTAAAAATTTCTTTAAAAAATAATTAATGAACAACAGAAGACAATTCCTTCAAACAGCCGGCATTCTTGCATCTGGAATTTTATTAAAAAAATCCGGCGCATTTGCGTTTAACAAAAATCCCTTTGAAAGTAAAAGGCCGCCTCTATCAGAGAGAAAATTTACAAGTGAAGCAGTTGAAAACGTAATCAAGAAACTTAAAAAAGAAATTGCCGATCCGGAACTGGCATGGCTATTCGAAAATTGTTTTCCAAATACTTTGGATACGACTGTTGATTTTGAAGTCATCGACGGTAAACCAGATACTTATGTAATTACAGGGGATATTGATGCCATGTGGCTTCGTGATAGTACAGCTCAGGTTTGGCCTTACTTATCATTAGTAAAAGATGATCGGCATCTTCAGCAATTAATAAATGGAGTTATAAACCGGCAGGTAAAATGCATTCATCTCGACAGTTATGCCAATGCTTTTTACAAGGATGAAAATAAGATCAGCGAATGGAAAAGTGATTTAACCGTAATGAAACCCGGCATTCACGAGCGCAAATGGGAAATAGATTCATTGTGTTACCCAATAAGATTGGCTCATCAATACTGGAAACTTACGGGCAACACAACACCTTTTGACGCAGGTTGGGAAGAAGCTGTTAAGATAATTGTCAATACTTTCAAGGTGCAGCAAAGAAAGCATGGAAATGGACCATACTCCTTTCAACGAACCACGGCTTTTGCAACTGATACCGTTCCATTAGGTGGGTTTGGATATCCCGTGAAACCAGTGGGATTGATATGCTCTATGTTCAGACCAAGTGATGATGCCACAATCTTTCCGTTTCTTATTCCATCTAACTTCTTCGCTGTTGTTTCGTTAAAGAATGCGGCAGACATGGTTCAATCGATAAGAAAAAATAATATACTAGCCAATGAATGTTTGCAGCTTGCAAATGAAGTGGAATCAGCTTTGCATCAACACGGAATCATCAATCATGACCATTATGGGAAAATATATGCTTATGAAGTAAATGGTTTCGGAAGTTTTAACTTGATGGACGATGCTAATGTCCCCAGTCTTTTATCATTGCCTTATTTGAATGCGGCGAAACAAAATGATGCGGTTTATATAAACACAAGAAAGTTTGTGCTGTCTCCGGATAATCCATTTTTCTTTAAAGGATCTGCAGGCGAAGGTATTGGCGGTCCTCATGCAGGCATGGACAGGATTTGGCCATTAAGCATTATTATGCGTGGGTTAACAAGCAACGATGAAAATGAAATAAAAAAATGTATCAGGATGTTGAAAGGCTCCAATGCCGGAACAGGATTCATGCATGAGTCATTTAACAAAAACGATGTAAATAATTTTTCACGCAAATGGTTCGCGTGGGCAAATACTTTGTTTGGTGAATTAATACTTAAGACTTCAAATTTATACCCGGAAATAATAAGATCGGGTTTTTAACATAGAAAGGAATTAGCGAAAAAAGCGCTTCTATAAATTTTTCATTTCTGCAATAAGATCCTGAAGTACCTTTTTTGCATCGCCAAAAAGCATGGACGTTTTGGTGTGGAAGAACAGATCATTTTCGATACCAGCATAACCGGGCTTCATACTTCTCTTATTTACGATAACTGTTTTAGCAAGCTCCACTTCGAGTATGGGCATACCATAAATGGGTGAAGCAGGATCATTTTTTGCCGCAGGGTTTACAACGTCGTTAGCCCCCAAAATCAATACGACATCTGTAGTTTTAAATTCTTCGTTGGCATCTTCCATCTCTAATAACTTATCATAACTAACATCTGCTTCAGCTAACAAAACATTCATGTGCCCTGGCATACGGCCTGCAACCGGATGAATGGCATATTTTACTTCAACCCCTTTTTCTTCCAATACTTTTTCGAGCTCATGGCAGGCATGTTGCGCCTGTGCAACCGCCAATCCATAGCCGGGAACTATCATCACTTTTTTTGAATAAGCCATTACCATTGCCGCATCACTTATGGAAATTTCTTTATAACTACCTTGTGTACCCGAAGAAGTCGCTGAAGTTTTTGCACCACCAAAAGAGCCTATCAGCACATTCGTAAGGCTCCTGTTCATGGCACGGCACATTAGAATGGTGAGCAAAGTTCCCGCCGCACCCACTAAAATACCGCCGGTAAGCATTGCTTTGTTGTTATACAAAAAACCGCCACAAGCTGCGGCCACACCGGTAAAAGAATTGAGCAAAGAAATTACAACGGGCATGTCCGCACCACCAATTGGAAGGACAAATAATACCCCGTACGAAAGCGCCAGGAAAACGGTTATAAAGAAGGGAATATCGGCTCCTTTAACATTAGTTTGATAAGTAAATACCGCGCCGGCAAGCACTAAAGCAAAAACAACAAGATTAAAACTGTGTTGACCTTTAAAAGTGAAGTCTTTAATTTTTCCGTTCAACTTACCCCAGGCGATCATGCTGCCAGCAAAAGAAACGCTGCCGATAATAGTTCCCGCAATAATTGCAAGGTAATGCCCGAGAGGAACTACACCCGAAAAGAATGTTGAATCCAGCATTTTATTAGTCCGGAACAAATAATCGAACTCTACTATAGAAATTAAAGAAGCACATGCTCCGCCCATCCCATTAAAAAAGGTTACCAGTTCGGGCATCGCAGTCATCTTCACTTTCTTTGCAGCAAGTGTGCCGATAACAATTCCAATAATAATTGC
>NZ_JBMQQG010000043.1:0-38446 GCF_057362405.1 Ginsengibacter sp. | reverse complement strand
CTCACACCTTCAATAACTCCGTTTTCAACGCCCTCTCTAAAGTGTATCCCTCCATACAATCTTGATATCGCAGCCTCTTTTGCAGCCTGCATAAATGACGTGAAACTTCTGGGTTTTAGTCCAAATAATTCCTCGGAATTATCGGTAAAAGTAAAATTGCCGCCAAACATATAATCAAGCACAGAAGCAGCAGCGGTTGATATTACGCTGTGCGCACTTGGATATTCCGGGAAAGGCGGAGTTTGCAGCACTGGTTGCCATTTTGGATCCATATACCTGTTAATATATGTTACCGGCCTTATTTGGTTGCTCCTGTATTTTTCATCCCAACTACTAATAAAAGCATCCATCAATGTTAGCGAAACAAAGGCCTGCAATTCTATATACTTATTAAAATTAAGATGTGCTTTTGTCGCGGCAATCTCTGTGATATTCATCCAATGACCGCCAGGTGTTATTTTTTTATATCCGATCATCATATGCCCTTCAGTAGTTACGGCAAAAGGGTTACAATCCCAAAATAACGCAATCGTTTCCTGTTCGTTAGATAGCGTTTTCGAAACATCATATACTTCTTTAGCTTGTCCGTAGAATGCTGTACCGCTGTCTTTACTAAATTCAATCGGGGGAACTGGTTTAAATTGCGTAGCTGAGTCAATTATCATGGGACGTATGAGTTTCCAGTTCGGTTCAATTGCCTGTATATAAGTAGGGGGGGTAGGGTACCATTTACCATCTCCTTTTAAAGGCGTATAGTGTAGCATGGTACTTAGCTTGTTATAAAAATCTCCTTTGGACCATTCAACAATCTGCGCCGCAACATTTTTTCCTACGGCAACAGATGCGTCAATCAATTTTTGAGGGACCTTGTTCTTTTTTAATTGCGCTATAAATTTATCCTCATTATCCTTTAACCGAAAACCAGAAGGCAGCAAAAGCCTGCCGCTCTCATAAATACAGTAGACTGCAGCAATTCGGTAATCATATTTGGCCGAAGTAATTTTCACCGGTACATAATTCTGAATAATGGAGGCAGGCGGAAATATTCCCGGATCATTTTGCGATACAATATCATAAGCGCCGGCCGTGCAATACGCATAATAACGTGCAGCAACCGGGGGGCTCACAACATCATGAACCATAACCATTGTTAATGAATAAACGGCAGGTTGAATCATTGATTCGTAGGACGGCCCGGTTTCTTTTGCATAAATACTTTTTGAAAGAACCAGGAGGACTATGAGTATTTTTTTCATCTTTAAATTTTTGAAATTCATCATTGCATCAATGTTTTTTTTCAATCCAGTGGCACTATAACATTACCGTTTGACATACTAACTGTTAAGCATACTTGTAAATGATATCCGTACAAACATTTGGGCTATGTAAATTTAATTCAATTTATAAAATTGGATTGGGCCGTCTGCAACGCCAACCATTAGCAACTTTGAATTATTCTCTTCAATAATATCAGCGGACTTTACGTCTCCTTTTACAGAAAGGCCGGATCGCGTTTGATTGACATACGTGAAATTTCCATTTCCATCTCCGGTAAGTAAACATCCTAAGTTAGCATCAATGCTTCCAATCTTTAATCGGTTATCGGAGTGATTGCCAAGCAATAGTAAATCCATTTTACCGTCGTGATTAAAATCATCGGCAAGAATTTTTGTAACCACTGAAAATTGTGCTTCAATCGGTAAGATCACCTTTTCAAACTTTCCATTCCTGTTGAGATAACAAACCGTGTTAGATTCGGTGGCAGTAAGCTTTGAAGCCTTTGCCAATTCATCTTTAGAAAAAATATCTTTCATAGTGGCATTTGCATAGTCCTTGTAAGATGTGAATTTCTTCCTCATACCATATATCTGGTCATTTAATTCATCCCTGCTTACAAACGGATAGCTTTTGCCTTCTACATAACAATTAAGAAAAGGGTCAATAGATCCGTTACCATCGAAATCCGCATAATACAATTCTGCCGGTTCTTTTTCCGAAAAATGTATCTGCATATTATTGCCAACATTACCTGCTATGATATCTGGTTTGCCATCTCCATTTACATCTGCAATTGTAAGTGTAAACCACATGCCGTTATCGGGAGTATCAAAATATTTTTTGGTTTCATCTACAAATCCATTTACTGTATTAATAAAGATACTTACCGGCATAAACTCCCCGCAAAGTATAAGGTCTTTTCTTCCATCGTTATTAATATCACACCATTGAGCATCACTAACCATTCCTATATGGGAGAATGGGGCAGCAGTAATGGTGAACTTGCCTTTACCATCGTTGGTAAGTAAATAACTAGTTGGAGTAACCGGGTATTGACCCGGTATAATTCTGCCGCCAACGAAAACATCTATGTCTCCATCGCCATCATAGTCACAGGGACGCACACACGATTTGCTGCTGGCCGAAACATCGGGCAAAGATTCGGCTGACAGTTTTAGGTTGCCTTTGCCATCATTTAAATAAAGCTCGTCCTGTAACGCAGGTGTGTTAGGTTCAAATAACGAATAGCCTCCTTTTGCAACATAAAGATCATTAAAGCCGTCTCCATTTGCATCAAAGAAAGCGGCGGCGCTTGTGGCTGAAAGACTCTCATCGCCAATATTTAATCCATCTATTATTTTATAACTGCCGTCTTTTTGTTGTAAGTATATTTTGCCCGGCTTGTTTTTATCTCCGCTGATGAACAGATCCTCAAGTCCGTCTTTATTTTCATCGCCTTTGGCAATTACGGGGCCGGTTTTAGAATACATGAATAACATGAGAGGCTGGCGTTTGAAATCATTTTCGCCAAAAGATTGATTTGTATAATCAATAATATTTTGCGTCTTGCTGAAAAGAGCTTTAATATTATTGCTCTTTTCAGGTGTAGCATTTTCCGTGGAAGCACTGTTGTATTCTGCATGCAGCATTTGGTTTCCCGGTATATTCTTAATGATTTCAGAGGTATGATTGGGCCAGATTATTATTAATGAATCAACTGTTTTATAATCGCCCAAACCAAAATGTGCGGTTGTTGAAACACAGGAAAGATAACCATGATTTGGATTTACCTCCAGGTACTGTTTATTGTTTCCATTGTATAAATACACCTTAGCGCCAATGGCATTGATGTTTGGATTTTTATACTTGAGCTTGACAGCTAAATAATTGCCATGCTGTTGCTCCATATCCATATTTTTATAAACGGCTGCATTGCTATTGATGCGGTTTACTACAAGGTCCAGGTCGCCATCGTTATCCAGGTCGGCATAAACTGCGCCACTCGAAATCCCCGGTACATTCATGCCCCATTTATCTTTCATATTCGTAAACGTAAGGTCATGGTTATTCCTGAAAATGTAATTATCCAGGGTAGTAGAAGGCATTGCTTTTATGAGGTCCATCAACTTAAATGGTTCCCTGTTTATTGCTTTCTGCAATTTATAATCGCCCCAATAAGTAAGGAAATCTTTGTTGGTATAGTCACGCAGGTAGCCGTTAGTAATAAACAGGTCTTTATATCCGTCATTGTCAAAATCTGCAAACATAGGACACCAACTCCAATCAGTATTGGAAACACCAGTAGCCTGGGCAACCTCACTAAATGTACCGTCGCCATTATTTAACTGAAGCATGTTGTGCATGTATTGTTTTTGCAAATTCTGGTTGATCATTAGTTGAAATGACTCATAATTTTCCTGCAGTTGTAATAATTTTTGCCTGCGGTTATCTTCCGGAAGCATATCAAGATTCATGATATCCGGTAAACCATCATTGTTATAATCAGCGATATCAACGCCCATTGAAAATTGGGGAAGATGACTGAGACACTTTTCGGATTCATCCTTAAAAGTGCCGTCATGATTATTAATATAGAAATAGTCGGGTTCATTATAATCATTTGTTACATAAACATCTTCCCAACCATCATTATTAACATCAGCTACGGCTATGCCAAGTCCAAATGTTAAAGGGTTTTGATGTAAACCTGCTTGTGCCGAAACATCAGTAAAATGTCCGCCATCGTTTCTATATAACTTATCGCCCGATAAAGAATCTATCTCAGTTCTGTATTTTTCGAGCTCCAGGTTACTAATCTTTTTTACACTGTGGTTCAAGAGAAACATGTCAAGGTCACCGTCGTTATCATAATCAAAAAAAGCAGCCTGGGTGCTATAGCTTTTATCATCAAGACCATACTGTTTTGCTTCTTCTTTAAATGTTAAGTTCCCCTGGTTAATAAATAATTGATTGCGCCTCATATCATCACTCACTTTTCCAGAATAACAAACATAGATGTCCAATAGTCCATCGCCATTCACGTCTGCCATAGTAACGCCGGTTTTCCAACCACCGGGGCGACCTTCAAGGCCGGCTCCTGCCTCTTTTGTGATATCCTTAAACTTCATTCCCCCCAGGTTTAGAAAGAGTTTATTAGGCTTCATGTTAGCTGTAAAAAAAAGATCTTCCAGTCCATCATTATTTATATCTCCGACCGCTACACCGCCCCCGTTGTAAAAATATTCATACGCCAGTACATTAAGATCTTCGGTTTCATTTATGTCGTTGGTGAATTTTATGTTTGTTTCTTTCGGAGACAAAAGTTTAAACATAGGTGATTGCGAAAATACAGAAGTGCTCAAACAACAAACAGAAACAAACAAAAAAGTACAACCATTAAAAAAAGATAAACCCTTCATTTGTGTAATTTATTATCGATGATATGGGCAAAAAAAACCCAATTTCCAATGTCAGACTGAGAGAAAGCAAGATAAGAAGATCATGGTAAATCCTTAAGTGGTTTATGACAACTTTCTCTATATACAAATTTAATTTATAATATTGGCACAACGCTCTGTTTTTTGCAACGCTTTGGTCATAAAAAAGACAAGGCCAACGTGGCCTTGCCTTTATCTTTAATACCTAAAACTGGGCCTCTTTAATTATTTGTCCCAATACATTTTTGAAGTATATTGATCGCCACCGCTTAAATTGCTCACAGCAGCACTGTAATTGGCTCCGTTATTGGAAGGTTCAGATGATGGATATATAAATCTTCTTGGAATAGTACCATTACTAAAATTACCAGTATAGTTAACAGGAGTCAATACAGGATAACCTGATCTTCTCCAGTTATTCCATGCTTCTATAAAGTTGAACAGGGTACCTGTTGTTATCCAAAATTGTGTATTGATCTGCTTCAAGGAAGCATCCATAGATGAAACATCCAATGCATTAGCAGGAGCAGCTGCATAAGCATCAGCAGTAGCTGCGTCAATTGCTCCAACAGCATTAAATGTACCGTAAGATTGCAAAGCAGCAGACAATCCATTTTTATAGTGTGTGGCAGCATCTACTCCAACACTCCAACCTCTTGCAGCAGCCTCAGCAAGAAGGAGCTGTGTCTCTGCATAAGTCAGGATAAACTCAGGGCAGCTGCGGCTCAAATATAGAGCTGTAGTGGGTCTTGAATATTTTCCAATAATATTAAAATCATTACCTGTCCCTGTGCCACCGGGATAACCGGGCGCATGCGAAATATCTGTTGCCCCACCATTTTGATCATAACCATTTGGCATACCTTGCTGTATCGAAGGAGTTGAAATACCCGCCAGCCCTTTATTGGCAGCATTTGCCTTCCCATCCAGTGGCACTTCAGCGATCAGAGGTAGTCTCGGATCATTAGCAGCTTTCAGATCATCAATTAAGATTTTACCCCACCGTACCTGTGTATAATCTTCAGCAACTCCGAGAGCACTCGCATTTCCATTAGTAAACCCGTGAGCATCATCCAATACTATAAAGGCGTTGTCATCATTGCTCGCAAATGTTCCCCCTGCATAAGCCTTCTCGGCATAGGTTTTTGCAGTTGCGGCATCAGCCTTTGTTAAGCGCATAGCCATCCGCAGCATCAATGAATAGCCAAATTTTTTCCATTTGGTTATATCACCTGCATAAATGACGTCATTTGTTGGTTTTGCTTTGCCCGCATCAAGTGTTGGTATCACAGAATCCAGCTTGGCCAGCATTGAACTGTAAATATCCTGCTGTTTGTCGTAAACAGGAGTCGTTATGCCCGCAATTTTAGCCTGTAGCGCCTGGGAGAAAGGAACATCTCCATAAACATCAGTAGCCAACTCTATATGCAATAGTTCACAGATTAAAGCAATTCCGCTGAGGTTGCTCAGATCGGGGTTGTCTTTGGTAAGGTTAATAATTTCATATGCCCTGCCTGCATTACTAAACGTATTGTTCCAGGGGCTGGCGAGATATGAATTATAACTTCCCCCATTTACGTATTTATCGCCGTTGCTATAATAGCCGGGATACTCGGGGTTGGCAAAGATTTGTACCCACATGCTTTGATATAGGATAGCCCCGCCATATCCGGCGATTGCACCGGTATATCCTGTTTCAACAGTCGGAAGTAAAAGATTTGCATTAAACTGTGCTGCCGAAGCCCGGGTCGGGTCCGTATTTATCGAATCGAATTTCTTTGTACAGTCCGAAAAAAACAAGGTGGCTGCTACAGCAAATAATATATGTATTCTCTTCATGATACTAGTTTTTAAATTTAATGTTAGCATTGATACCAAAAGTTCTTGTGGTCGGTAAGCTGGTACCTTCTATACCGGCATAATTCACACCTGCAGAGAACTCAGCTTCCGGATCAATGTTATCCGATTTCTTCATAATTATTAAAAGGTTTCGTGCAACCAACGAAAGTTGAATGGAGCGAATTACAGGAACTTTTGAAAAAGCCTTTTCAGGGATTGTATATCCTAATGTAACCTGCCGAAGCTTTATAAAATCACCTTTTAATACATCAGTCTTAGAGATAGCTGCGAGACGTTGATAATATGCCTGTGCGCTTACATTTGTAGTAACCGGTGCTCCGGTTCCGTCCACGCCAGTAACTGATATACCCGTTTCCCGACCCGCTAAGGTTGATTTATCCAGTCCACGATAAACTGCGTAGAATTTAGTAGCAGAAAGAATTTTATTTCCGTAATTATAATCAATTAAGAAAGACAGGTTGAAATCTTTATAAGTGAAATCATTCTTTACACCGCCATAAAAAGTGGGCAAAACGCTTCCTTGCGGAGTGCGGGCACCTGCAGCAAGAGGTAAGCCACTTGCATCAACCACTATGTTTCCTTTACCATCATATTGGTAATCATTCGCCATTATTTGAGGGCCAGGTAATCCTTTCACATAAGCGATATTAGCATTCAATGGCCGATAAGTTCCCAGACCAAGGGTATTACCATTTAAATCAGTTTGTAAAATTTTGTTACTTACTGACGTTGCATTCACACTAATATCCCATTCGAAATTGTGTGTAACAACTGGTTTTCCGGTAACTAATATTTCTAAGCCTTTATTCTGAACCGATCCGTTAGCTACTACATAACTTGAGTAGCCTGTTGCCCAGCTAAGGCTTCCATTCATAATTTCATTCTTTGTCTTTCGGTTATAATATGCGATATCAAATCCTAAGCGACCTTGCAGGAATTTTAGTTCGGTTCCAATTTCAAATTCTGAAACAGTAAAAGGCTTCAGGAACAAATTGGGTAAGGTACCACTAAAGCTTCCTGTAGGTGTTCCATTTATAGCGTTTCCTACACTATAATAAGTGGCAGTTTGGTAAGGGTTACCTGGTTCACCACTTGTTTGGGCATATGACAATCTCAATTTACCGAAATCAAGTTTTGGAATATTAACCAATTGTGAAAATACTAAACCGGCAGCAACCGATGGCGTAAAAATGTCACGCTTGTTTTTTGGAATGCTCGAATAATAAAGTGTGGAATATGCATCATATCTACCGGTAGTACTCAATGTAAGGAAATCCTTGTAGCTCAAATCTACAGAGTAATATCCCGAATGAACTTCACTTTTGTGGTAACCATAGCTCCTTCCATAATTCACTACATTTCCGGGTGTGTATAAATTTGGAATAACAAAAGGCCCACCGCTTACTCCCACGGTTTCATCCTGATTTTTCCGGATATTCCCACCTATAGTTGCGTCGAGACCAATATCTGTTGTTAGTTTATGGGTAGCATGAATAAGACCTTCAAGGTTCAATTCGGAAATTGCAGTTGTTGATATATTAATGTCCCCTGACTGACCCAACGCATTAATCTCGTAGTTCGTACCACTTGGAGTAACGCCTTCGTGTCGATCATTAATTCTGTCATATCCCAACCGGGCCATTGCATATAACCATGGTGTGAAATTGTACTTGGGCGATATGGAAGCTATCAATCGCTTGCGATCCTGGTTATTCACCCATTTATTTACAACAAACCATGGATTGGTAACATAGTTATCATCGCTGAACACAATTTCATTTCCATTAGCATCATATCCCGGTTTTAAGATATCCTCGTTTATGTTAGGTGCCAGAAAGAATCCATTATTTGGATTTCCCGGTCCGTCACTCAGGAAAGATTTGTTTTTGTCGTTCTGATCCAAATAATTCGCATTAATTGTGAAGGATAGTTTATCAATCACTTTTTGTGCCATGTTAAAGTCGACTGTTCTTCTTGTTAGACCAGAATTGCGAACAATTGATTTATTATCGAGATTGGATAGAGATAAACGATAGGTGCCATTATCGCCGCCGCCACTCACTGAAACAGTATTAGTAAATGTTGGCGCAGTACGATAGAAATTCTCAATATTATCTTTATAAGGAGAATATGGGTATTGCTTACCATCAAATTGCGTCAACGGTGAACCATCCATCTTTGCGCCCCACGCAAATCTTGCCGTGTTTTGCGCTTCATTAATCGTTCCTGGTTTTACGCCATTTTGGCCTTGTCCGTAAACATATTGAAAGTCAGTAAGATTTATTGGTTTATCTACAACATAGTTACCATTATACTGAACAAGCGGTGCGCCCTTTTGACCAGTCTTAGTGGTTATTAGGATAACACCATTTGAAGCTCTGGCACCATACAATGCAGAAGCAGCCTGCCCTTTAAGAACGGTCATTGATGCAATATCATCCGGGTTTAAGTTTTGAATGCCATCGCCATTGTCGGAACCGCCCCATTCTCCTGCACTGCCCCGGTTAGCGTTATTTATAGGAACGCCATTAACAACAAATAAGGGAGACCCCGCCGAATTAATACTGGGTAATCCTCTTAGCAGTATACGTGCCGTAGCGCCCGGTCCGCCAGCGGTACCATGAACATTTAAACCAGCTACCTGTCCGGAAAGTGACAGTGCGACATTTGTTTCACGGGCTTTATTGAACTGGTCTCCGTTAACGGTTGTTACGGCATAACCGAGTTTTCGTGATTCTTTAGTGATGCCAAGTGCTGTTACCACAACAGATTCAAGCTCCTTGGCTGCATCCTTTAGAGTCACACTAATGGAAGTCTGACCATCAATAGAGACTTCCTGCTGTTGGTAGCCAACGCCACTAATAACCAGCACGCCTGTATTGGTGGCTTTAATAGAAAAAGAACCGTCTGCCCTGGTGACAGTTCCTCTCCGGGTACCTTTTAGAATGACGTTCATTCCTTCGATACCTTTTCCTGCGCTATTTGTTACCGTTCCGGAAACGGTTTTGTCCTGCGCTGAAGCAAATAAAATAGCCGCAAGAAATGCAAAAACAAGGGATAATTTTTTCATTAGTACAATCCAGTTTTGGGTGAAGAAATAGTTAATATAAAATTTTTACCAATTTTTTATCAAATTAAAATATTTTTACAATGTGGCCCGTAATTAATAAAAAAATTGCTAATTTATTCCTAATGATAGAATATTTTTTACTATATATACCCAAAACTACATGAAATACTCAGTATTTAAACATCTTAATGGTGAAGAATTATCCGGAACCGCCTTTAAATTAAACCGACAAAGAAAAAATATAATATCCAAATTAAGTACCCTTAAAGACGCAACAATACCGGAATTATCAGATCACTTAAATATAAGTATTCCGAAGGTGAATTATTTATTAATGGGCCTGGTGGAAGAGGGCCTTGTAATAGAAGGCGGGCAAACTTCCGAAGGGGTAGGCCGCAAGGCAACAACTTATAAGCTAAACCAGGGTAGTTGTTATTTTTTAGGAGTCGAGATAAAGAAATACAAAATTAATATCGGCTTAATGGGATTTGATAAAACCATTATTGAATCCACATATGGTATTCCCTTCCCTTTCACCGAACCACATGAATCTTTGGACGCCATTATCAAAGAGATTAACACATTCCTGAACAAATCAAGTATATCGAAAGATAAAATTATTGGGATGGGGCTTAGTATGGCAGGGAGGGTAAATGTTAAGAAGGGAGAAATACTTACGATCTATCATTTTGAAGATTCTCCTGTAAAAGCTAAATTAGAAGAGACCATCCAACTTCCCGTATACCTGGACAACGACAGCCGCACCATAGCTTACGGCGAATATTATTTTGGCAAAAAAATGAATGTGGGAAATGTGATCGTCGTAAATCTCGATTATGGCATTGGAACCGGTATATTCATTGATGGGAAGCCGCTTTATGGCGCCTCAGGTTATGCAGGTGAAATTGGCCATATCCCTCTTTTTAACAATGAAAAGATTTGTCTTTGTGGAAAAAAAGGCTGCTTGCAAACCGAATCGTCCGGATTTGCCCTTATTGATTTAATAATAAATAAAATGAAGGAAGGCAGCAATAGCCGGCTAAGTGTTGTCCTAAGTAAAAAAGGGTTTCTTGAACTGGAAGATATTATTAAAGCTGTTCAATTGGGTGATAACCTGGCGATAGAAGCAGTTACGATAATTGGACACAAACTGGGTAAAGGTCTTTCTGTCGCTATTAATATGTTTAATCCAAATGTAATAGTAATAGGTGGCACACTTTCGGCCCTGGGAGATTCGCTGCTTTTGCCAGTAATTCAATCTTCCATCTTTCAACATTCATTAAGTCTTGTGAATACCGATACCCAAATTATGGTTTCAAAACTAAATGACAAGGCCGGCTTACTCGGTTGTTGCCTGCTGGTAAGGGACAAAACATTAGGGCTTATATAAAATTCATGGAGACAACTTCTTAAAATAGCAATTATGAAAGCTTTGCAAACAGAGATATCTTCTCTTTTACATACTTATATTGGCGTAGTTGAAAGAAGCGAGCCGTATTTTAAATCGCCTTTTCATTACCACCCCGAACTGGAACTTGTGCATATAAAGCAAGGTCACGGCAAACGGATAATTGGCGACAAACTGGACACTTTTTCAGATGGGGATATGGTATTCATAGGTTCTAATTTACCACACGTTTGGCTCAACGATGAACGATATCACAAGGGCTTCGAATCGCTTGAAGCAAAGGCCCTGGTGGTGTACTTTAATAAAGAATTGTTCTCAAAAAGCTTTTACGAGTTAAAAGAAAGCAAGCAAATCAATAATCTTTTTAACCGTGCATCGCGGGGAATAAAAATTAACGGCGAGACAAAGGACAAGATCGCCGGCAAAATGGAAAAACTTGCAAGAAAGAAAGACCTCGAAAAAATAATTTGCCTGCTGGATTTAATTAACACCATCGCCACCTCAAAAGATATCGAATATATTACCAATGAAGGGTATACCGGTACAACATTAAGTGCAAAAACTGATCGTCTCTCCGAGGTATACAAATACATTACTACCAATTATTACAACGATATTTCCCTTGATGAGATATCAAAGATTGCCAATATTTCCGCCAACTCCTTTTGCAGGCTTTTTAAGCAGCGCACCAACCGGCATTTTATCGAATACCTTAATGAAGTAAGAATTTCCAATGCCTGTAAGTATCTGCAGGAAACCAACCTCAATGTCTCGGAGATAGCTTTTCAGTGTGGCTATAAAACATTGTCGAACTTTAATAAGATATTTAAGAAGACCACTTGCCTTTCGCCTAATGAATACCGGCAAAAAACAGCGATGATGCTGGCCTAACTGATACATGTAGACGAATTCTGTCTTTTAATTCGCCGGGATAGTACCGCCTGGAGCTTTTTCTTATCCCACTTGACTTCAGGCCATCAAAAGAGTGCCTTAGTGCAACAATATAAAATAAATTGACCAAAAAATTTCACACTTATCTTATCTCAAAATACATTTGTACGGCTTATTGATCCGCTTGTCACATCGTAATTCAACAATCGCCTTCAAATCATTATTTTTGCCGAATGTGGGGAAAATTAAAACTAATAATTTGTTTTTGCTTATTGGGAATAACAGCCTTTTCACAGGAAAAGTGGAGCCTATTAAAATGCGTGAACTACGCATTAGATAGCAACATATCAATCAGGCAAAACGAGATCCAGGCTGAACTTGCCGGAATAACCACGAAGCAAAGTAAACTTTCCAAATTACCAAATGCCAATTTCAGTAATAATGAAGGTTACCGGTTTGGGAAATCACAAAATCCGTCCACAGGAATTTTAGAAAATCAAAATTTTTTCCAAATAGGCCTGCAGCTTCAAACTAACGTTGAGATTTTTAACTGGTTCTCTAAGAAGAATACTGTTTTGGCTAATGAATGGTCGGAAATGGCAGCAAAAGCTGCAACTGACAAGCTTAAAAACGATATTGCATTAACAGTAGCCAATTCCTACCTACAGGTATTGCTTGCTAGGCAGCAGGAGGAAATTGCGGATGTGCAGGTGAAGCAATCCATTTCACAATTAGATATCGTCAGGAAACAGGTAAACGCCGGAGCCTTGCCGGAATTAAATGCTGTTGAGCTGGAGGCGCAACTCGCAAATGATAGTGCTAATTTAATTTCAGCGAAGGGAAATGTTACGCAGGCAAAATATGTTCTAAAAGCATACATGAATCTTGATGCCGCTTCGCCATTCGAAATTGAGGAACCGCCGGCCGATAAAATCCCGGTTGAGCCAATTGCCGATTTGCAACCTGAAAACGTCTATGCTTTAGCGTTAGCCAATCTCCCCCAGCAAAAATTTAATGATTACAATTTGAAAGCTGCCCAAAAAAATTCCCTGGCTGCTAAAGCTGCTCTATATCCAACCATTTCAGCATATGGCGGCTTAAGTACCAATTACGGGTATTTTCGTTCGCCTACTTACGCCCAGGTTTTTAACGGTTATTCACCAAGCGGCCTGGTTGTTAGTGATGGTAACGGTGGTTTTATCGATGTACAAAAGCCATTATATACCAGCGGTGGTAAGAATGGTTATATCACGTCTGATCCGTTAGGCACACAATTCAGCAATAACTTCGGACAATCTATCGGTGTTAGTCTTTCTGTCCCCATCTTTAACGGCTGGCAATCAAAGGCAAATTACGAAAGGACCCGGCTGAATATTAAAACCCTGCAATATCAAATACAATTAGATAATAAAACCTTAAAGCAGGACATTTACCAGGCTTATAATGCTGCCATTGTTGCACTAGAGAAATTTAATTCGTCACAAACGCAGGTGGACGCGGCCCAAAAGAGTTATGACTTTGCTACTAAAAGATATAACATAGGTATGTTGAGCACGCTGGAACTTATAACCGACCAGAATAATTTGTTTCGTGCGAAGTTGCAATATGTTTCTAACCAGTTCGATTATGTTTTTAAAATGAAGGTGCTTGAATTTTATAAAGGCCAGGGTATAAAGATGTAGCCTCCTAAATCCCGAATTTAGGGACTTTTGAAGCTCTTTGCTGTTGAATTTTAATCATGAATTGCGAAGATTAATGCTGAAAAGAAAAAAATATTTCAAACAATTAAAAAACTACAAAACCCTTCCACCGGAGGGACTTGGGGAGGCTTTTATATATGAATAAGACCTTGAAATGGATCATTATTTCTCTTGTGATAATAATCGCTCTTTTGGTTATACTTAAGAAAGCAGGTTTATTGGGAAAAGACCAGGGGACAAAAGTGACCGCTGAAAAAGTTATGAGACGTACCATTGTCGAAACCGTAAATGCGAGCGGGAAAATATATCCTGAAATTGAAGTTAAAATGAGCCCTGATATTTCCGGAGAAATTGTGGAATTGAATGTTGCCGAGGGCGATAGCGTTAAGAAAGGGCAGGTGCTTGCCAGGATATACGGAGATATTTATGCAACTCAAAGAGACCAGGCAGCAGCCATTGTGAATCAGCAGCAGGCGCAGCTTGCCAATTCAGAAGCTTCCATTGGCGCCTTACAGGCACAGCTCGACCAGGCAAAGAAAACTTACGATATGCAAAAGCAGTTATATGATGGAAAAGTTATTTCTGCAAATGAATTTAATACGGCCGATGCTGCTTATAAATCAGCACTTGCGAATGTTAACGCAGCAAAACAAGCTATTAACGCAAGCCATGCCGGCGTTGAAAGTGCGAAAGCCGGATTAGCGAAAGCGAATAAAGACATAAGCCTGGCTACTTTAGTTTCTCCTATGGACGGCATTGTGGATTTGCTCAATGTAAAAAAAGGTGAACGGGTAGTTGGTAGTTCTATGATGGCTGGCACGGAAATGATGCGTATAGCAGATATGAGTAAAATTGAAATCAGGGTGGATGTGGGCGAAAATGATATACCAAAAGTTCATTTGGGCGACACTGCTTCCATTGAAGTAGATGCCTATAACGACAGGAAGTTTACCGGGATTGTCACACAAATTGCAAGCAGCAATAACGGCGCTGCATCTCAGACAGATAATTCAGTTTCTACCAGCACCGACGTTACTAATTATAAAGTATACATCAGAATATCGCCCGACTCCTATAAGGATTTAATTAATAATTCCAGAAGAAAGAGTTTCCCCTTCAGGCCGGGAATGAGCGCAAGCGCTGACATTCAAACCAAAACTAAAACGAATGTTTTGTCCATTCCTATTAACGCCGTTACCACCAGAGAAAAGAATGATTCTACCGGTAACGTGCAAACGAAAACGTCGGCAAACACAAATGACAACCAGGTAAGTGTAGCAAATGCCAATGCATCAAATAACGATCTTGACGAAGTAGTCTTCATCGTTCAACCGGATGGTACTGTTAAAAAGCAAATTGTAAAAACCGGGATTCAGGATATCAATAATATAGAAGTGACTGCCGGTTTGAAAGAAGGAGATGAAGTTGTTACCGGTCCTTATGACGTAGTTTCAAAAACACTAAAAGACAAGGATAAGGTAAAAGTGGTTCCAAAAAGCGAATTGTTTGATAAGAAAAAATAATGTTATGGGGTACAATGGTAAGCATTTATTTATTTAATTAAATAATTCCTCAGCCTTTGCAATACTCTCAGGTTTACCTACATCAATAAATTTTGTGTTGCTGTGGTCAAAAGCAGTAATGGCATAAGTTTTAGCAAGATCGAGGTACACTTCCACCATAGAAAATTTCCCTTCCTGTTTAATTAACGAAAATATTTTTGGTGATATAACATGGATACCGCTAAAAGCTTTTGAATAAAATTTATTCGCTTCCCGGCTCATTTTTTGCTCACCGGTTTTTTCATTCTTCCATCCGCACAGGTTAGGCATTTCATCAAATAAAAAGTACCGCGATGTATGCCGGGTGGTTACCGCAAGAGTAGCAAGAGGATGAAGATGGTTATGGTCACGAATCATCGCTTTTAAATCCAAATCAGTTAATACGTCTACATTTAATACAACAAAAGGTTCATCACCATCCTTAAAAAACCAACCTGCTTTTTTTAATCCGCCACCGGTTTCCAGAACCATGTCACTCTCATCAGATATTGTTATGTTACTTCCGAAGCCTTTGTTTTTTGCAAGTATTTCTTGTATTTGATCTGCAAAATGATGCACATTTATAATTACATCCTTGATACCAAACCCGGCCAGGTATTCAATATTTCTTTGCAACAATGTTTTACCGTTAATTTCAACCAGCGCCTTAGGATGCGCATCGGTAAAAAGTTTCAGGCGTGAGCCAAGGCCTGCCGCGAATATCATTGCTTTCATGCTAACAATTTTTAAAATCCTTTCTGTTCATGAATATCCTGCTCAATATGGCGTAAATCTATTTTTACCTTAAACTTATTTCGCAAATGACGGGTGAGCGCATCTGCTGCGTATACGCTTCGGTGTTGGCCACCGGTACATCCAAAGTTTATCATTAAAGATGAGAAGCCTCTTTTGATGTAATCCTCCACAGCAATATCCGCCAGGTTATAGACGCTGTTTAAAAAATCAGGCATTTGGGTTTGTTGTTCCAGGAAATCTATAACCGGTTTATCTCTGCCGGTTTGTTGTTTAAATTCTTCAATTCTTCCGGGATTTAAAACGCCCCTGCAATCGAAAACAAAGCCGCCGCCGTTATCACTTACGTCTTTCGGATAGCCTGTTTTTAAATATGAAAAGCTATTAATCTTCACTATTAGTGGAGTTGAATCAGTTGCCTGTACCGGCCTGAATTTATTGATGACATCTTCACGAACGATCAGTTGTAAAACTCTCTCAAACTCAGGCAAAGCGATTCCGGTTTCTTTGTTTTCTAAAAACCATTTTAAATTTGTTAGCGCCAGCGGGATGCTTATTAAGAAATGCGCCTTTCTTTCAAACAGGCCTCTAAATCCATAGGCGCCCAATACCTGCAAAAGTCTTATAAGAACATACCCATTATATTGACTTACAAATCGTACGCGATCTAACGGGCTTTTTAATATTTCATCAGCACAATCCATATAATATTCCAACAGCAGATTTTTCCATTCATCGGGTAGATTGGCCTTCGCCTGCCAGAGCAATGATGCAACATCATACTGCAATGCTCCTTTCATGCCTCCCTGGTAATCTATAAAATGAACTTCATCATCCTTAATAAATATGTTCCTGCTCTGGAAATCGCGGAACATGAAGTGTTTATTTTTTACATGATCAAGGTATGTGCTCAGCGCTTCAAAATCATCAATAAGTTTCTCTTTGTCGTATGCTATTTTGAGTGGGTCTAAAAAATAATATTTGAAATATAGAAGGTCACTGAGTATTGCCTGTTTTCCAAACTCCTTTGAAGTGATGCAATAGTCATAATCTATTTTTTCGTCACCTTTAATCTGCAACAAAGAAAGTGCTTTCAGGCTCTTTTTAAAAAGATCGAAGATGTAATCATTCAATCCATTTTTCTCCAGCTCATTTAATAAAGAAGTGGTTCCAAAATCTTCCTGAATATACATCTCTTGTTGAGCATGAACCTTATATATCTCAGGCAAAGGCGCACTTGTCATTTTTAATTGCGAAGTAAAATTCAAGAAAGCAATATTCTCTTTTATGTTTTCATTAAAAGTGGCGATGTAAGATTTACCTTTTGTCGCGATGCGAAAGTAAATTCTATCACCTCCCGATTTAGGAAGTTTTTCAAAATAGGTTATCTCATCTTGTATAAATGTTTCAAAAAAGGCCTTAATATTTTCTGCAATCTGTTCCATATTTTCGTTGGGTGGTGGTAAAAATAGAATATTTATCGGATGGTGAAAAAATCGATATGATTGTAACCCATAACCCACTTATAATCCAAAAATATCCTTGGCTATTTTGTACGTATTACAATGTGCTTGCACAATGTCTCTTATGTCGGGCGAATACCCGCCCCCCATCGCAACGGCAACAGGAATGCCGCGTTTCTTACAATTTGTAAAAACGATTTCATCCCGTTTATGACAATCGGCTATGCTAAGTTTTAATTTACCAAACTTATCCGTTGAGAGCACATCAACACCTGCAACAAAGCAAATGAAATCAGGCTTGATTTTTTCAATCAGCTCCGGCAAAGTCTTTTCAAGAATACGCAGGTAATCGTTGCCGTTAGTATCATCGGGCAGGCCAATATCAAAATCACTTTTTTCTTTATGAAAAGGATAGTTATATTCGCCATGTATACTAAAAGTAAACACCCGATCTTCATTTTGAAAAATTGAAGCCGTTCCATTACCCTGGTGCACATCCAAATCAACAATCAATATTTTTCCTGCAAGGTTATTATCCAATAAATAATTGCTTGCGATGGCAAAGTCATTCAACAAACAAAATCCTTCTCCGTGATCGGCGAACGCATGGTGTGTGCCGCCCGCAACATTTAATGAAACGCCATATTGTAAGGCGTTCAAAGCGCAATCAATCGTTCCCTTTGATATTCTTATTTCTCTTTCAACCAACACAGCGCTTTGCGGGAAACCAATTGCACGCATCTCTTTTGGCGTTAGTTCGCCCACTTTCATACGATGCCAATAATCTGTAGTATGCGTTCTTAAAATAATATCTTCCTCGAGTGGCTTCGGTGAAAAAATATTTGCTTCTGTTATTACGCCTTCATGCAACAATTGTCCGGGAATTAACTCATACTTCAGCATTGGGAAGCGGTGATCTTCAGGTAGAGGGTGTGCGTAGATAGGATCGTAAGCGATGATGAGCATCAAAATTTTTTTTCAATAAATACAAGAATACACAAGAATTTTCTTAACACGCTTCAAGCTGAAAAGTTTTTGAGTGCCAGTAATTATTTGCCAATGGTGTTATATTTATAACAGCAGTGCCGCTTGATAAATAAATAGATACCGATGACTTTCCATGAAAGCATTAACTTCATTACAACCAATTATAACGATGTGCCATGAAAAAATTATTCTTTTTAATGTGCCTTCTTGCACAAAACAATTTGTTTGCACAGCCTGGGTCAATTAAGTATGATGTTGATTCTGCGAGTGTAGAACACACGGGTGTACCAAAAGGAGAAGTGATCAAATTTACTTACAATCAATCGAAAATATTTCCAGGTACGTGGCGGGAATGCTGGGTATATGTACCTGCACAATATAAACCCGGTCAGCCTGCATGTGTTTGCGTGAACCAGGATGGCGTTCAATGGAAAGCGCCTACTGTGTTTGATAACCTCATTTATAAAAATGAAATGCCGGTAACCATTGGCGTATTTGTCACACCTGGAAAAGTGCTGGCCGATAGTGGCGCTAATGCCTTGGATCGTTATAACCGCAGCTTCGAGTACGATGGATTAGGAGATGCTTATGCTCGTTTTATTCTTACAGAAATATTACCCGAAGTTGAAAAATTAAAAACAAAAGATGGGCGCAGTGTTCGTTTATCAACAAATGGCAATGACCGTGCTATCGGCGGATCCAGCAGTGGTGCCGTATGTGCCTTTACCGCAGCATGGGAACATCCCGAAGCATTCTCAAGAGTCTTTAGTGCCATCGGAACTTATGTGGGGCTGCGCGGTGCTGATCGTTATCCGACGCTTATACGCAAATATGAACCAAAACCTATCCGCATTTTTTTACAAGATGGCAGTAACGATCTGAACATTTATGGAGGTGACTGGTGGATGGAAAATCAGACTATGGAACGTGCATTGACTTTTGCAGGTTATGAAGTAAATCATGTTTGGGGTGAAGATGGTCATAATGGAAACCAGGGTACTTCTATTTTTCCGGCCGCTATGCGATGGTTGTGGAAAGACTGGCCAAAGCCCGTTACAAAAGGAGATTCAAAAAATCAATTCTTAAACGAGTTGCTTATTCCAGGTGAAGATTGGGAACTTGTTGGCGAAGGCTACCAGTTTACTGAAGGGACAGCAGTAAATGCAAAAGGAGAAGTTTTTTACCAGGATATTCCCACATCTAAAACTTACAAAGTGGATGTAAATGGAAAATTAACTGTACTGACCACGGATGCTAAGAAAGCAAGCGGCACGTGTTTTGGCCCCGATGGTAAACGATACACTGTCGCAGGGAAAACAAACCAGATTTTGAGTTATGATGCCAGTGAAAAGGAAACGGTAATCGCAGACAGCATCTCCGGTAACGATCTTGTTGTTGCGAATAACGGCAACATCTATGTGACATCGCCGGACGGAACAATAAAGCCAAGCAAGTTATATCTCATTCGTCCAACTGGTGAAAAGCTGGTAGTAGATGAAGGATTGAAATTCGCCAATGGTGTTACTTTATCTCCGGATCAAACGCAGTTGTATGTAACAGAATCAGCTTCACATTGGGTATGGGTTTATAAAATAAAAGCAGATGGAACGTTAGCATACAAACAACATTATGGATGGCTTCATGAGCCGGACACAGAAGAAAATGCCTGGAGCGACGGACTTAGATGTGATACTGCTGGCCGCGTTTATGTGACATCAAGGCTCGGCATCCAAATAATGGACCAGATAGGTCGTGTGAATGCGATATTGCCATTGCCACCTTCGAAATTCAATCCTTCTAACGTTTGTTTCGGCGGTCGCGATTTTAATATACTGTATGTGTCATACGGTGATAAAGTATATCGCCGAAAATTAAAAACAAAAGGTGCTAATACTTTTGATAAACCGATTAAGCCAGTTGTACCGAGATTGTAAGTTGAATATTTGTGAATCAAAGCACCAACATCACGAAGTGATAAAAATGGGTGTGATCAAAACTGCGTTTATCCGTTGTAGTGATCAATTATGAAAAATAAAAAGCCTTTGCATTTGCTGCAAAGGCTTTCAAAGAAAATATATTTTCCTAAAACTTTCTTTCCACCTTGTTATCAATTGGCGGAACGGTTCTTAAATAAGCGTAGATAGCGCTTAACTCTTCATCAGTCAGGCCTACGTAAGGCTGCATCGGATTGCGTAATGATGGCGGTCCGGTTGGCACTGTGCCCGATTTTACGGCGTTAATGAATTGTGCTTCCGTCCAGTTTCCAATACCGGTGTTTTTATCTGGTGATATGTTCAGGCTGTAGATTTCATGCCCATCCACATCGTACATCTGGTTGCCTCCTCCAAAAAAACCGGACGATTTCTCCGGCTCATTATAATCATTTTTTGCGAAGGATTTTGAATGACAGCTATAGCACTCCATTTGGTATAGCGCAATGTATCTTCCCCACGCAACCTTATTCGTTGTGTCCGGGCCGGGAATAACGTGTGAGGGGAATTTAAACGGTTTTGCAGCGCCAATGGTTACTAAAAATTTTGCAAGAAATCCCGGCTTTGACGCGGGCATGTGCTCGGGATTTGCCTTTAGCCATGGGTCATCGGATCGCAGAAAGGAGATAATAGAATACAAATCTTCGTCTGAAATGTGTATGAGCTTTGGCATATACGGTGGCACATATTGACCGTCCGGCTTTATGCCTGTTCTTATAAAAGTTATCAAATCTCCATCGCTCCAATTACCAATGCCAATAGTAGGATCGTGCGTAATGTTGGCACTGTAAATTTCTCCGAACTGTGGCGCTTCCGTCAATTTCCGCCCGGTGAATTCATCCGTTTTCGGATTGTAGTGACAACTACGGCAAAGCATAGACGCAAGTTTTCGTCCTTGCACAACTCTCGCGGGTGTCGACTCCACTTTAATATCAACCTTATGCACAGCATATTTTGGAATAGATCTTTGCGAAATATAAAGAGCCATTCCCCCTGTTGCCGCGATCACGATTAGAATGATAATTAGTAGAACTTTAAAAAACTTTCTCATAGCAAAATGTTTTTGATGTCGATTTCATAAAAATATTCGAAAAAAATCACAATAGAAAAACGAATTGAAAGTCACCATTCAAAATTTACAAAGTCATTTAATAAACATGATGTTTCTCATCAAGCCTTTTCTCCAACACATCTTTAGACACATTGATTTGCGCACCTATCGGTTTGCCGTCGCGATAAGTAATCGCATTCAAATACGTGGCGCCAACAGGAAACTGAATTGGCTTTCCATCAAACTTTGGCGAGAACTGATCGGGATTGGTGCCGTCAAATGTATAGTAGATATCCAAACCCTTTACTTCGGAGGTGAGTGTTACACCAAAGTCGCTGTTCTTAATACGGGCCGGCTCGAAAATTACATTGTACATGCTCGTGGCATACTTAACATTTGCTGCGTCTAAACGGGGAAATTGTTTTTCCAGTCTCGTTATAAAATCAGTCCAGTTTTTATTAGCCTTTGAGCTCCAATAAACTTCAGACAATGCGATCGCTCTTGGCCACGTCATGTATTCTGCGTGCCTGAAAGTGGGCACAGATTCTGTCCATAAATTTCCCTGTCCACCCAAAATATAGTTTTCGTCTACGCTGTCCGGCACGGGTTCATAATTGTATGAATCTGAAAGTCGGCACAAACCATAAGTTGGAGGTTCACCCGCAGGTTCGCCCTGGTACAAATCAAGATAACAATAGTCCCACGGCGTCATTACTACTTTATGACCCATCTTTGCTGCAGCAATGCCACCACTCATTCCACGCCAGCTCATAACAGTTGCATTAGGCGCTAATCCACCTTCTAAAATTTCATCCCAGCCAATTAATTTTTTTCCTTTGGATTCTATAATCTTCTCCACTCTTTTTACAAAATAACTTTGCAATTCATCTACGTTTTTTAAATGTTCATCAGCCATACGTTTTTGACATTTCGGGCATTCATCCCAAAAACCTTTATACGCTTCGTCTCCACCAATGTGTATGTACGGATTGGGAAAGAGCGCTGCTATTTCTGTAAATATTTTATCAAGCATAGTAAAGGTTGAATCATTACCGATACATAATACATTATCGTTTCTTTCATAGCCTTTGCCACCAGCATTAACGGAATAAGGCAATTGCGTACAGCTCAAATTTGGATAAGAAGAAATGAGCGCAAGGCTATGCGCAGGCACATCAATTTCAGGAAGAATAGTGATGAAACGATCTTGTGCATATTTAATAATTTCCTTCATGTCGTCCTGCGTATAATAGCCACCGTCAGTTGCGGGCTCACCGGCAAATGCAGCCATAAAAGTGCCCCAGCGGCCGGTGCGCTTAACACGCCAGGCTCCAACTTTCGTAAGTTCCGGAAGGCTTTTTATTTCAATACGCCAGCCCTGGTCATCAGCGAGGTGCAGGTGTAAAGTGTTGTATTTATAGCAGGCCATCTGGTCGATGTATTGTTCCACTTCCTGCTTTGTAAAAAAGTGTCGGCTCACATCCAGCATTAAACCACGCCATGCGAAACGTGGCACATCTTTTATATCAACACAAGGCATTGCCCATTTTACATTTTGCACTTCCGTTACACCTTCGATGGAAGGAGGCAATAATTGCAAAACCGTTTGCAATCCATAAAAAAGCCCGGCTGGTTTGTTAGCCGTTATAGTTACCATCGAAGGCGTAACTTTTAGCGTGTACCCTTCATCGTGAAGTGAGGCATCAGCTTGTTTGTTTAATATTAAGCTGATCGCATTTTTAGAAGATCTTTTTGTTGAAAGGTGATAGCCTGTTGAAGTAGCAATCTTGTTAATAAACCATTGAATGCTTTCTGTAACATCAGCGTCAGAAGAGGTTGTGGTTATAGCAGTTGACTTAGTTAGAACAAACTGCCCATCGTGCACCTGCATGGCCAATGGCTTTGGAATGATGGCGATTGAATCTCCTGCTTTTGCATGCGAGGCGGTTAGAGAAAGAAGCGCAATAAGGCAAACTAACAGAAATGAGCGGCTGACAAAAGGTTTGTTTTTGCGGATAATTTTTTTCATTCAAATGGTTTTTTGGAGTAAGGGACTAAGGTAAAACATCGCGATAACTTTCAAGAAATTTTACACGCCATTAAATAAATTCTAGATTATATTTCTCTAAAAGGATTTCGTTTTTCTGTTCGTATAAAAGTTCATTCATGTCATTTATCGGTTTTTGCCAAAGCGCTTGTAGAACTTGTTTCATTTCTGTCAAATCATTTCTCATTTGTGTAGATTCTTCAATAAAGCCGTCTGGAATTTTATCAACTCCTTCTACTGCTTTTATGACAACAATCCATTTACTATAATCTTTAATCTTATCTTTTTTAGGGATATACCAATTAGTACCATCGCTCGGTCTAGCTAAAATGTAATAATGAACAATTTTGTTTCTATAATCTCTAATTCCGTTTGAAAATGTCTTATAATTTTTCCATGATTTATCTTTTCCAAAATAATCATCAAGAATATATTCTCTATCTCGTATATCAATTGATTTATGCCTTCCAAACTTTAAATAGTGCTCGTAAGTTGCTGAATATTTATCATCATACCATTTACTCATATTATCTAAAAATTCTTCCTTCGTTAAGTTATAACCAAGATTAACTGTTTCACCTAAACATTTCATTTTTATAAAGTAAACTGTCCTCAAAAATTCTTCAACTAAATCACAAACAGAGCCAAGCTTTGTATAAAAATTTTCAAAAGTTAAATCAGCTTGAGCTTCAATTAGACGCCAAAATATCGTGTAGTGAAAAGAACCTATGTCAAGTAAGTCTTCAGAAATTCCATCCCTATTATTAGTATCTAATCTATTTCCTAAAAGTCGATTTGTAGTTGGAACGATGAATTTTTTCCAATATAATTCTGAATTTGGAAAATCCTTTTGCAAGTAATGATTATACTCAATTTCTGTTGAAGCACCACTGTTATTATACGTTGTATTGTTTACGAAACTAACTAGCTTTTCAAATTCAATTTTCATACTTTAAAATAATCAATATTTATATGTTATTCAGTGTCTAAATGCTAATAGAATTCCTATCGCTCACTGGCTTCGGGATAGAAGCGGAAAGCCCGCAGCGTTAGCGAGGACCTGCAGCGAATAGCCGGAACTGCAGCTGACGCATGTTCATCAGCTGACAGCCCAAACTTTAATCCCCTTCCACCTCATCTCTCTTACCAGCCTTCTTTGTTCTATTCGTTTCCGCACCACACATCTTTACAATCTTTGGTGTGAACTTTCCAACAACCTCAACCAATGCTTTCTGCGATTGCATTACGAGCTCAATATCCTTGTACGCAAAAGGCGCTTCATCTAAACCGCCGCCGAGCAATTTTACATTGTGTTTGGCGAGTTCTTCTTTCAATGCATTGTGCGTAATGTTTGCCGTGGCTTGTGTACGGCTCATCTTACGTCCTGCACCATGCGATGCAGAGTTAATGCTGGCTTTTTCGCCTTTACCTTTTACAATAAAGCCGGGCGCCGTCATGCTGCCGGGAATAATACCCAGCACATCTTTACCGGCAGGCGTGGCACCTTTGCGATGTACGATTACTTCTTTGCCGTTATGCATTTCTTTCCATGCAAAGTTGTGATGATTCTCTACCATTTTCAATGGCTTGCGACCTAATTGCTTTGAAATCTTTTCATGTATCACATGATGACAGGCACTTGCATAATCACCTGCCAAATTCATAGCAAGCCAATATTCAATGCCTTCTTCTTCATCCAGGGTAAACCACGCAAGATGTTTTGCTTCCTGCGGCAAACGGCGTTTGCTTATTGCCAAACGTGTGTAATGATTGGCGATGTTTGCGCCCAATGCACGCGAACCGCTATGCGTTACAAAGCCAACATATTTTCCTGCAGGCACGTTCAACACGGCATCTGTTTCGTCAATTTCAATAATGCCAAACTCTGCAAAGTGATTACCGCTTCCTGATGAACCCAACTGTTTCCATGCACGTGTATGCAGGCTCTTCAGCAAAGGCAATTCAAAAAATAATTTATTGTCCATCACTTCATGATTTGGTGATTGCTGAAACTGTGCACCGCTGCCAAACAAAGTAGCTTCACCTAATTCACGCACAAAGAATGCTTCGCGTTGCGTAAGGTCTTTGATGTCGATATCAAAAATGCTTAAGCACATTCGGCAACCAATGTCAACACCCACACCGTAAGGTATTACCGCGTTCTCTGTTGCCAGCACGCCACCAATCGGTAAACCATACCCATGATGCGCATCGGGCATCAATGCACCTGCAACTGCAACCGGTAATTTTGCTGCTGCATACATTTGATGCATGGCACCTTCTTCAATTTGTTCGCGACCAAATATGTTGAAGTGAATACCTGTATTGTTCAATGAAATTTCAGGAGCTTCTTTATCTTCTTTCGGTAAAAGTCTTTCTGCGATTGATTGCAATACTTCATCGCTTGCATAATCTTTCGGTGACTGCAATACTGCTTTCAATATTTCAAATGCCTCATCTTTTGTGTGATGTTTAAAATGTTTTTCCATCACGTTCATCGCCACGGGAATCACCGGGCTTTCGGGATAACCGAGCGTACGGAGTTCTTTAGCGGTGATTTTTAATTTGTTCATGTTGTATTTTTTGTTGTGTTCCGCGCATAGATACTTGGTGCTCACATTACCTTTCTGTATTCCTGCGCTTTTTGCATTAAAGGCAAGAGTTTTTCGCCAAGAGATTTTGGTTCAATGATTTTATGTTTCAAAAAAAGTACACATGATCTTTCAATCAACATAATAGCATTATTCCCAACAGTAGTTAATTGTCTTATATCTCTCAAATCACTAATCCCAAATTCATTTTCACTAACTGATTTTAAATTAGAGTGAACAATGTTGATCCCATGAACATAGGAAGAAAGGTCTCTATAAATTTGTTCATAGAGTGACGTTTCTTCTAAAATGATAGCAATATTTTCTACGTTTCGAGGGCCATCAAAAAGTTCGTACCATTTGTTCACTTTACCTTTCTTGTCCAGTTTTGAACCTTTTTTAATTTCAGTTCTTTCAAATTCGTTTGCTATTTCTACATAATCTTCTGAACTCAATGTTTCAAGGATGTTTTTTATATTATTTAAACAAATTTTCTTTTGTTCCTCTCCGATGTTCATATTCTTAACATGTTTATCTTTTTGTTGTTTTTTGAAAAAGCTTCCATCTCTTTCTGGATAGGCAAGCTTTTCAAAGTATCCCAACTGAAACTTTTCATAGGTGTATAAGAACTGCAAAGCTTTTCGCTCCTCATGATCATTCAATAAATAGGAAAATTGAAAATAATATTCAAGTAAAGATCTAACGAGAGGCTTAGAAGCATTGATACAACCTTTCCCAATAAGCTCGCTTATAGCATCGGACATTTCTAGTATTTGCCTAAAAAGAAGGTAAGAAGCTAAATCCGTTCTCAAAATCTCTTTGGAATTTTTTCTAAAGTCTAATATCTCTATCCCATTATCTACATAATCTTTTAGTAGTTGCGAAAACAGATTTAGTTTTTCCTTTTCTTCGTCACTATACGACTGGTACATAATTTTCAATTTCTAATTTTGAATTCATTTTTTGCCATGACATATCACCGAAACTTCCTTTCCAACTTTCCACTCACACTTCATCACCCTCACAACAATCCTCACATCCTCCACCAAAACTTCCACTTCGTAAAAACTTCCCCAAAAACTAATTTTTTGTATCATGCCTTTTACGCCATCATTTTCATTCATCAAAAACTCTTCGGGCCTTATCATTACATCTTTTCCATTAGCTTCAATTCCAAACAATGCGGCTTGTTCGGGTTTCAATAAATTATACTTACCGAACAAACCTGCCACATATTCATTCACTGGTTGATGATAAATAGTTTCCGGGTTTCCCTGCTGAATGATCTTTCCCTCTTTCATCGCAATAATTTCATCTGCCCAGGAAAGTGTATCATGCGGATCATGAGACGTTAGCAAACACGTTATTTGCAATCGCTCCGTTATATCTTCCAACACAGACTTCAATGTGTTTTTGTGTATAGGATCCAAATTGGAAAATGGTTCATCCAGCACTAACAACTTCGGGTGTTTTACCAATAACATACACAATGCAATCCGCTGCTTCTCTCCTCCCGAAAGCTGATCTGTTCTGCGTTCCAGCAAATGACTGATCCTGCATATTTCAAATAACTCTTTTGCCGCCTCTTCATCAACTTTAATTTGAAACCAAATCAAATCTTTTACGTAATAGTTATTCAACAAATTATAATGCTGCGATAAATAAGCAATGTCTTTATGGCCTTCTAATAATTTTTCTTCCGGCCCGATCACTCTTTCGCCATTAAACATTACTGTCCCGCTGCCAGCTTGTTCATGCCCGGATATTATCTTTAGCAATGTTGATTTACCTGCGCCTGATTCTCCGGTAATCGCAATCTTCTGTAAAGCCTCTTGTTGAAAACTGATATCATCAACAATGATCCTGTCCGGCTGATACTTGCTTATATGTTGCACTTCCAATAATGCCATGCGTAACCACTTTTCTCAAAAATACAATTGTCTCAACCGATCATGCATTTATCATTAATAATTGTTATCGTTGGTCCGGTGAGATTTGAACTCACAGCCCTCCTGTTAAAAGCCGGATACTCTGCCAATTGAGCTACGAACCAATTTTATCTATAGGTGGTGTCTCAAGGAGTCGAACCTTGTTCTTTGGATTTTCAGTCCAATGCATATACCGCCTCTGCCAAAACACCTTTTTATATAAAGCAGCGGTACACGGTAGCACCGCTGCTGCATCACCCACTTAATTCTTCATCACTACATCTCTCCTGAAACCGATCACACTTGTTTTAACCGGCTCCGGATTTGTATCGTTCGGATTGGTGATCTCTGCAAGCGTCATTGGTTTATTGATCTCTGTTGTTAAGCCCAGTTGATCGCGTAATCTTTTGGCTTTATTAACTGACAATTTCCCAAATTCATATCTTGCTATTAATCTTCCTTTACGCAACAGCGCATTATCAACCAAACCTATCTCACTGTTGAATGTGCATATGATCTGGACATTCAAACAATCACTCAGCAAGCCATCGCTAATATTAAGCAGGTTGCTTACACTACTGGTACTGCTATATCTCCTATCCATGATAATGTTCTCAGCATCTTCAATCACTAATATTGCATTTGGATTATCCAATAATAAATCCATAAAATCCGGATTCATCAGGTTGCCCGCAACCGACGGGGAGACGAACATTACTTTCTTTTTTAAATTCCCGATCAGGTACCTCAGGTATGTTGTCTTGCCGGTACCTGGCAACCCGTGAAGCAATACGATTCCCTTGTCATTTTCCTTTGCTAATCTTTCGTTTATGACTGTGTTTACAGGTTTAAAATCATCATTGTAATAAAGATCGATGTCAAGCTTTGTTGGTTTAATCGAAATCGTTTTCAGGTCAAGCTGGTTACTGCTTAAAGAGATAATATTTATCTCGTACTCTTTTTCCTTCTCCGGAGCTTTCAAAACTTTAAACTCAGTCAGCATTTTGTTCGGCTTTGCGTAATCATTAGTGGTAAAATAAATTTCAAGCCAGTCATCACCCAGTTTCACCATCAATTTATTTTCGATAACGAAAATGGTTTTTGAAAAGCAGATTTTATCATCCTCCCAGTTATGATAGATACGCTGATACACATCTTTCACTTTGCCATACTTGCCGCCGCTAATTAATTCAAAGATCTTTTTCGTATCAACATTGCCGATGTAAGCCACGCATGGTACAGTATTAAAAAGTTTTATGTAGAAAACTTTTGGCTCAATAAAATGCTGGTCAAATAATTGCTCATTATTTTTTGATTTCAATCGGGATTTATCCCTTTTTAGTTTAATCAGTTTTAAAAGACTGCTATATTGTACAGCAAGAAATATTAAAACGACTGCGACTATCGTTTCCATAATTACTTATTTATGGCCGGGGCATAAAAAACCCGGTCAGTTATTAATTTCTTCATGACCGGGTAATGCAATCAATCAAAGATTAATGAATACACGGTCGTTGTAAATGTGTTTTAAAGTACATATCCGTTTTCAGGTTAAATAAAAAACCCCGCATCAGCGGGGTCTCATTTATTTTAGAATAGTTTATTTAAATAAATCGTATACCCCGCCCGTTATGAAGCGTATTTGCATCAAAGCCTGGTTTATTATTTTGATATAGTGATATGCGGAGCATTTTTAAATTTTTGCGAGTGCAAAGATGGAAATATTTTTTTGATTATGCCAAATGTTTTTAGAAATATTTTTTGAAATTATTTTCGGACTCGTTGAGACCCGAGTAAAATCGATGCTTTCAGGGGAACACTTTTAAAAAAAAAAATTAAATATATAAGTTAACCACAAAGATGCAGATTTTTAAAAATTGATTCCTTCTATCTGGACATTTACAACTTCCCAAAAAGTTCCATCCCAATTAAATTCCACCATCCAGTTTCCTTTCAAGGAAATTTCCGCCGATTGCAATTTTGTAGTGATATCATAAATACCCTTTACCTGGCACAATTTTTCATCTACTGAAAAATCAAGATCTTTTACTTCATTGATAGTTATGTCATCATAGGCTTCTTTAAACCTGTTTAAAATTTTCTTGAATTCGGTTTCTGTGAGTGGATAATGATTATTGATGCGCAGATTTTCTGAAGGCAGAAGCGGCATCCATGTGATAGGATCTTTCTCTAATATTGTGCCAATGCAATATTCTACCGCATGTTTTGTATTATCATATTTATGATCAGGATAAAATTCATCATAGGTAAAACAGGTCATGCCGCCTGGGATAAAAATATCGTCCATTTCGTAATTAAATAATTCTTCTGTGGCGAAGCGATACAATTCCCTGTTACTGATGTTGGGGCTGCAAACGGCTAAATCAATATGGTATCTATTTAAATAAGTGTCTAGTTCAGCCCAGGCATTTTCTATTTCAGTGTCTGGTATTTCATTCACCGGTTCAAAATGAGTGGGCCTTTCTATCCTATCAAACACCTTTATCATTTTTCTTTCTGCAGCTTGTTTCTCATATGCCATGATATAATTCAGGAAATCATTTTCCATGTCAATAGGGACTTCCCCTTCTGTCTTCATGTCGCCAAATTCTGCACCATGCTCCAGCATCAATTTCATTTTCAGAAACTCATTTTCATTTTTGAGATTTTCTTCATGGCTGATGTCGTTAGATTTTTCTTTCATAAAATAATAATTTAGGCTCTTGATTTTACCACCCAACATAGTCCGGTGGCTTAATTCCTTTTAAACGCAAATAAACTATGAGTTGTCCTAGGTGATGTGTCTGGTGATCGTGCATCAAGATCAATATTTGCCTTCTCGTCATCAGTCCTGCAAAAAACTTCACTGTCTCATCAAGTTGTTTAACGGAAAGGTTGTGATGAGCTGTTGTTCCCATATCATAGGCGTCACTCAATATTTTAATTACAGCAGCTTTGCTTTTCACTGATGTATCAATTTTGTTTGTCTTTGGAACGAAGAGATAAGCGGAAGAAAGCCATTCCATATTATCTGCAATATGCAAAAGCTGTTGTTTAAAGCTCATCTCTTCCGGAACTGGTTTAAAATCATAATATTCTTCAGGCATTAATTCAGCCATTTTCAGCGCATAATCTTTAGCGTTAGTCCACTTGCGATTTAATTGTGCAAGAAGACTGTCACAGCTATTTTGTGCAGATAATTTGAAAGGACCTATAAAGAAGGTTGCAATAAAAAATAGTAAAATAAATTTTGAGGCTCTCATTTTTTTAAATAAAAGTAAACCAAATGACGTATAAAATTTGTGCCCGAATTTTATGTCGCCTTCTGCCCCGCCAAGTTTTGTAACTAACTTTCAAAGGCAACATTATTGTCTTGCGATCTTTCGGCATTAAGCATAAAATTTTTTAAACTTGCATATTGAATAAAATGTTATGCAGGAACTTACCAAGAAAGAAAAGAAAATAGCAAGAGAGATTTTTGCTATATCTATAGAGAAAGAATTTGATGCAGCTTTACAAAATTCTGAAGCGATTTTGGCTAAGTGGAAAACCGGTAATGCAACAGGCAGGGAAATCTTTCACGAAACACGTAGTTATTTGAATAATTTTCTTAAACACCTGCAGCACCGCTACGATGATTTACGTCCTTCATATTATCTGATCAACCTGGCCGGAATTTTGAAAGACGGTTACATTACAGAGGAAGAAATCAAAGATTTTTCGGAAGAGGCAAAGGAAACTATTAAGCGGTATATGTCTTTTTAGAAAAGATGCACCGGCATTTCAATACAGACATTACTTTCAGATTTTCTTCATTTTCCCTCTAACAGGAACCTCATATCCAAACGGTCTTCGTTCTTTAGAAATTTTATCAAGGATTTCTTCCCATGAGTTGATCAAAAGTTTAACTATCTCCCAATGCTTATCCATTCCTTTTTGCATCTTTAAAAAGAAGATTCCGATTTTATAATCCTCACATAGCTGATATTGCAACCTTGTTCTGTGAATTTTTAAATCTTTTGTTATTAAAATACCGTTGGCTTTTCCAATTGACGGAATAATAACTTCGTCTGGTTGACCTTTCCCTAATTTTAATTTCGTTGAATAAACTATTATATCCCTGAAATATCCTTTATTGAGTGAGTTTAGCGCATCTGCTACATATTCTGAGAGGTTCTCATCTATGTAGATTTCCATTAAGCAGCAGATTTTTTGTAGAAGGAAATGGCATCATTAACCTGTTTGGGAGTAATATCATACAAAAT
Source organism: Ginsengibacter sp. (assembly GCF_057362405.1). Classification (NCBI taxonomy): domain Bacteria; kingdom Pseudomonadati; phylum Bacteroidota; class Chitinophagia; order Chitinophagales; family Chitinophagaceae; genus Ginsengibacter; species Ginsengibacter sp. The sequence goes on along the minus strand of NZ_JBMQQG010000043.1, from coordinate 6,185 downwards.
ACTAATTGCGTCTGTTGGTTCACCGCTTTCGTACATTGAAAAAATTACTTCGGCATTTATATTAGTGCCATTTAGAATTGGTTGGCCGAACTGGTTATGTGGATTAATCACAATATCACTTTGTTTGCCAGCAGGCCAAAATTTTTCAGCGATTTTATTTGAATTAAAATCAATTTTGCTTGCAAAGCCTCTTATAAATTCAACAAAATCTGTTTGCCTGGAACCATCAGCTTTTACAATGCTGTCTTTAAATTCAAACCAAATTTTTTTACCATCACTTAAAATTGTATCACTTGCAAAAGGGTATGGAATATTTAAATCTTTCACCATAGCAGTCCGTGATTTTAAAATCTCCTTTGGTGTAACGCCTAATTCCTGTAGATGGAAACAAGTATATAGTTCGATGAGCGTATAAAAATTTACAGCCTTTATTTTATTATCGACTGACCATGAATAGGTTTCATTAAAAAATTTCTTTCCTGCCCTTTCATTCCAATATTCATTTAAATAACGACGAACCTTGTATTTAGGAATTAGTAAGATGTTGCTTATATCAGCTATTGTATAAATACCTGAACCTAATTGTCGCTTATTGAAAGTTGTTATTGGCATTAGTTTCAAAATTAAAACATAAAATAACGATAATTTGACTATTTCAACAATTCTCAAATCAACCCTTGTTCTCCATGCCTTCTAAAAGTACTCGCATACAATTCCCAGCAGTCATAAGACGAAGGAAGCCTGAGCACTTATCATAAAGCGATCAATACACCAATTCAGGCACTTCCCTATAAACAGTTCTTTCATGAGGATGTGCCTTTTTCAAAAAATCTTTATCCAGCGGTGTGGCAATCATGTCGGCTGAGGCGACCTGGTAATTCGCAATGTCTAAAATCTCCTGGTCAGTAAGATCGTTATATAGCCATGCTTCGGATAAATCTCCGGCAAGAATTGTTGGCATTCTTTCTTTACTGTTATGAATTTGCTTCATTAACGAATTGGCCGTTGTCGTTACGATTGCAAAGGTGTTCGTTGTGTTTTTAGATTCTGTATCAAACCAGGGTTGCCAAATTCCCGCCAGATAAAACTCCTCTTTATTGCGCATGCTGATTACATAGGGAAATTTTTCCGGAGTCTTTAAAATCTTGCCACTTTTACCAACAACTGTTACATGCATCCACTCGTAAAAAAAATTTACAGGAACCAGGCATCTTCTTTTAAGCGCCGCATCTTTATACATTTTGCTCAGCAGTTCCTCACTGGTAGCATTCAACGTAGTATATGGTTTATGATATTTTCCGGAATCATCTTTATATCCAAAACGAAATCGCTTTATATCTTCCATCGTTTTTAAATAAGTGGGTAAAAAGCCCCATTGCATTTTTACAATCTCGTTTCCTGCCTTGCCATCCCGGGCCCTGATTACAGGATAGGTATTGTAATCGAAACCCCTGTAAATAGCGAGGTCATCATTCAAAAATCCAAGGCGTTCAGCTAACTCAACAAGCTCCTGGAACTCCGTATTTGAAATTTTTCTACCGGTTAGATAACACATATTTTATAGCTTTAATCATAAATTATTTATAGAAGTAATCTCATAGGATTTCTTCTATGCTAATTTAAAATATTTCATCAAAACAACCTCCCTTGTTCCCCCGGCCGCCTGAAAATACTGGTATCGAGTTCCCACCGGTCTTCATTCATTCTATACAGCTTACCATATTTTTTATATTGCTGACGAACGATCTCCGCAATGCTTCCTTCACCACGCATGCGAACGCCCCAGCGAGAATCATTCACCTGGCCGTTATGGCTTCCTTCAATTAAATGCCACACTTTATCAGCACGGTCCGGGAAATTTTTATAGAGCCAGTCATGAAATAAAAATTTAATCGCACCATTCAACCGGATGAAAGTATAAGCTGTAAATGTCGCGCCGGCATCTTTGGCTTCTTTCATGATCCTCTGCATCTCGTGATCATTCAGCCCGGGAATCATCGGGCCCATCATAATGCCCATTCTAATACCTGAATTACTTAGTTCTTCAATTACTTTTAATCGTTGTTTGGCAGTTGTTGTTCTTGGTTCCATTAATCTTCGCAACTCATCATTAAAAGAAGTAACCGAAACCATCGCTGTTACCAAACGTTTCTTAGCCATTTCCTGCAGCACATCTTTGTCTTTTATTATCCAGGCGTTTTTGGTAAGTATCCCTACCGGCTGGTTGAATTCATTACAAACTTCGAGTAGGCCACGCGTTAGCCTATACTTTTGTTCTGCCGGCTGGTAACAATCTGTGTTGCCGCTTAGCATAATGGGTGTAGGATCATATTTTTTATTCATTAAAAATTTGCGCAGCATTTCGGGAGCATTCTTCTTCACAATGATCTTACTTTCAAAATCAAGGCCTGCACTGTAGCCCCAGTATTCATGAACATTTCGTGCATAGCAATAAATACATCCGTGCTCGCAACCGGCATAAGGATTCATGCTGTACATCATGCCAAGGTCCGGGCTTTCTACCTTGTTTACAATGCTTTTTACCTGCTGCTCTATGTATTGCGTTTTTACATTAGTAATTTCCCAGTCATCAATAGCCTCCACATGTTCCTTTACCTGCTGGTCTTTCAGAAATTTATTTTTTGTATTAAATTGGGCGCCACGCCCGGCTATGTATTGATCGCCTTCATCTTTCTCCTGCGCAGCAATCTTAAAATGATCTTGTTTCAATTGGGTTGCCATAAAAAAATTTTTTGAATTAAATAGATAAAACTCTTTACCACGTTAGAGAGAAACGAATAAATTAAGACAAGTAGCGCCTTATACGATTAAGACAGATCATTAAAATTTATAGTCGACATCAAGATCTTTTCCAACGGAGACACAAAGATCACCAAGAGATTTTGTGGCTTTGTGGGAGATTACATAAACAATTCTCCCTGTTTTGTTGCAACCGGCAAATTCATAAACTCAAATCGTTGTACAATCTGGTAAGGCTTTTCGCCAACCCGTCGTTTAATTAATAACATACCATCAGCAATAAAACGACCTGTGAAATGCCGGTGACTGTAATCCTGCCAGCCCTTTTTGTATTGCCATGGTAATAGTTTTCTAGCTACGGGAATATAGGGGTCGTCAATGAAGTGAGGTTTGTTTTCCTTGTTCAAAGTCATGAGTTTCTGAGCCGGTCTTAGCGCCTTGATTAAATTTTTAACCTGCAGTTTACTTTCAACATTGATATAAATAGTATGAGATGGAAAACTACCGAAATCCTTAAGCTCGACTTTAAACGGCGTATAACCCATCCCGATAGTTTTTAGGCTATTTACCAATCTTTCCTCCATCATTTCAAACTGAACAAAGTTTACCAACGTTAAATGCGGTTTCCCCCACAATGCATTTTCAGCTTTGTATTTTTCGTAAAATTCCTTTTTTACTTCTGTAATCTTATTACGCAACACTTCAGGCGGATTTAAAATTAGCATGTATTCGTTATAGTTATACCCGGGGATTTGTATTAATGATTTTGTATCCATAGGTTAAATTTTTATTAGTTAAACAATTCCTTTTCTCCCGGTTGCAGGCCAAATACATTAATGTGCCTGCAAGCCTCATATTGATGTTTCCTTTTTAGTAACTGCAATTCACTTACCAAAAAAGATTCATGAAAAGTTTTATGTGCATATTGTGTTAACGCCCTGAAGTAAATTTCTTCCGGGATTCTTGCTGCGATACTTAAATAGGGCTTTGAAACTATTTTAACGGGCGGACACGAACAGGAGTTCACATAAGCATTCAATACCTTTAAATCCCTTGCTAATTTTTGAAAAGGCCGCTCATCCTGAACACGCAGGTAAATTGTATGCGGTGGGAAGCCGCTGTAATTATTTAAAGTAACAGTGAAACTTTGCTGTTGGGAGCAAACTCGTTGTATCCACCGGATCAATGTTTCTTCCATCGATTCTTTTGCGAGAAAATTTGCTATGGTAATATGAGGCTTCGTGTCAGCAACAATTTTCTCCCGGTATTCACCGGAAAAGAATTTTTTTTCTGCCGTAACTTTTTCATCAACAACTTTATCAGGCCGAACTACCAACAAATACTCGTAAAGGTCGTTTCCGTATATTTCCGGCATCGTTGGGTGAGACAAAGGATATTCTGTTTGCATAAAACTTTTATTTTTCGGATAATAATTTTAGTATAAATTTACTAAATTAATTAGTAAATCAACAAAATTATTTTTATGATTCCCGATAGGATGTATGGTGCAAAATATGCCGGCACCAAATCGTTTACCCAGGCCGATGTGCCCACGGCCAATGCTACAGGCTTCGGAGCTGCTGCAGATGATTACATGGAAAAAGGTATTGATCTTAATGAAGAATTGATCCGAAATAAACCCGCAACTTTTTTTATGCGGGTAAGCAGCGATGCCATGAAGGAAGCAGGAATTTATAAAGGCGATGTGGCAATTGTTGACCGCTCCATTAAAGCCACTAATGGCAAAGTAATTATTGCCATTTTAAATGGCGATATGTTGATAAGGCGATTTGAGAAAACAAATAATAATATAAGACTGATAACGGATTCTAATAAATTATCACCGATACAAATTGATAACACCTGTGAAGATTTTGCTATTTGGGGAGTCGTAACTTATGTAATTCACACGCCCTAAGGGCGTCAACCCAATACGTCATTCGATAAGCCCAGGATGACAGAAGGGGAAACTAAACCCCGGAAAATAGATTCCTTATTGCACCTCGATATTATTTTGTTTCATTAAAATCAAAATAGATTGAAAGCAATTGTTGATTGCAATAGTTTTTATTGTTCGTGCGAACGGGTGTTTCGGCCTGACCTGAAAAACAGGCCCGTAGTGGTTTTAAGCAACAACGATGGTTGTATCATTTCACGAAGTGATGAAGCAAAGGCCCTGGGGGTTGAGATGGCGGGGCCGTACTTTAAGGCTAAGCCTTTAATTGAAAAACATAAAGTCGCCACTTTTTCATCTAACTACAATTTATATGGTGATATGAGCCGCCGGGTTATGGATACATTAAAAATGATGGTGGGAGAAAGAAATGTAGAAGTATATTCTGTTGATGAATGTTTTTTGGATGTGAGTATGATTGACGAAAATCGTTTGGACGATTATGCCCTACAGATGAGAGAGACCGTTGAACAATGGACAGGAGTTTCTGTTTCGGTGGGCATTGCTCCAACCAAAACCCTTGCGAAAATTGCTAACCATTTAGCGAAGAAAAATAAAGCAGCAACAAAATGCGTAGCAACAATTGTGGGTGATGATGACATAAGAAAAGTGTTGAAGACAACCAGCGTGAGCGGCATTTGGGGCGTGGGAAGAGCCTATGCAGATAAACTTATTAACTGGGGAATAACTACCGCATGGGATCTCTGCAATATGCCGGAGGAATGGATCTACAAGCATATGGGAGGAGTTGTAGGTAGGAGGCTCGTAAGAGAATTGAAAGGAACACCGTGCATTGACATGAAAGATGAATTGAAAGTAAAAAAGATGATTGCGACGACGCGAATGTTTGGTAAAAATGTTACCGAGTTAAGCGACATTAAAGAAGCCGTTGCCACCTACACCGCGAGAGCCGGCGAAAAATTAAGACGCCAGAAATGTGCTGCTTCGGTATTAAGCGTTTTTATAGTTGCAAAGGAAGAAAGTCATACAGCAGACTTTAACCGGGGTGCAACCATGAGCACACACATCGTTCTGCCTTCCGCTACTTCCATAACTAATGAATTGATTGCTCCAGCTATGCACATGGCGGAACAAATTTTTAAACCTGGCAGGGAATATAAAAAAGCAGGCGTTATGTTAAGTGGCCTTGTTCCCGATACCTCTATTCAGAGTAATTTATTTAAGCCACTAACGGAGAACAGTAAACGTTTTTTAATGGATGCGCTGGATAATATTAATTTTAGTATGAGAGATGATGTGGTAAAGTTTGCTTCTTCCGGGCTTAGTCGCGACTGGAAAATGAGAAAAGAATTCCGTTCGCCAAGATACACGTCAAGATGGAATGAATTGAGGGAAGTGGTATAACTAAAAATGATGCTGTTGTATTAGATTGCAATAAGGATTTCATACACTCCCCATACTCTATATACGCCTTTGCTATGCTTTATCCATGCACCATCGTCGAAGGATT
>NZ_JBMQQG010000042.1:0-18856 GCF_057362405.1 Ginsengibacter sp. | reverse complement strand
ATTCGATGAACCGAATGGATCTGAACCGGAATTGATACACGAGATGTGGGATAATAACATGCATTTGTCAAAATTTAAAAAGAAATTAAAAGCAGGAACTGCTTATCATTTTGCAATTGCCGGCGCAGCCATAACAACAGCACAGCATGATGATCCGTTGAATGAAGCGGAACGTTATGTTATTTACGCAAAACTTCAGGGCGTTGAAAGACTAAAACAATTTCATGATGCCGCTTGGGATAGCCTGTGGAAAAGCGATATTATTATCAATGGAGATGATGCAAGTCAGCGGGATGTGCATGCTGCCATGTATCATTTATATTCTTTCGTAAGAGAAGGAACTTCCTATAGCCCGTCGCCAATGGGTTTGAGCGGGTTGGGCTACAATGGCCATGTTTTCTGGGACGCAGAATTGTGGATGTTCCCTGCAATTCTTGTATTGCATCCTGAAATGGCAAAGAGTATGATTGAATACCGGTATGAAAGATTGAAAGAGGCTGAGCACAATGCTTTTGCACACGGTTATAAAGGGGCCATGTATCCATGGGAAAGCGCAGCCACCGGTAATGAAGAGACGCCGGTGTGGGCATTGAGTGGACCATTTGAGCATCATATCACAGCAGATGTTGCCATAGCAGCCTGGAATTATTTTGCCGTAACACAGGACACGTCATGGTTAAGGGAAAAAGGTTTCCCGATAATAAAAGCGTGTGCTGATTTTTGGGTGAGTCGCGTTGAAAAAAATGGCCCCGGAAAATATGATATAAAAAATGTGGTAGCTGCCGATGAGTGGGCGGAGAATGTCGACAATAATGCATTTACCAATGCGGCCGCAAAAGCCAACCTGCAATATGCAATTATGGCGGCAAATATTTTACACGAGCCTGTTGATAATGACTGGTCGAACGTGGAACAAAACATTCCTATTTTAAAACTAAGTAATGGAGTTACCGCAGAATTTGCAACATACAAGGGTGAAAAAATAAAGCAAGCGGATGTAAACCTTCTTGCGTATCCATTAAAAGAGATAACGGATGCACAGCAGATAAAAAAAGATTTGGAATATTACGAAGGCAAGGTTGGGGAAGGTTCACCCGCCATGACCCATGCAATATTTGCGTTGCTATATGCAAGACTTAATGAACCCGGCAAAGCATGGAAGGCATTTGAAGAAACAATTATTCCTAATAAAAAGGAGCCGTTTGGCGTAATTGCTGAAACTGCCGGAGGTTCTAATCCATATTTTGCAACAGGTGCCGGCGGGTATCTGCAAAGTGTGTTGATGGGCTTCGGGGGGCTCGATATTAGCCCCCACGGAATTAGCCAAATAAAATCTTCTTTGCCAAAAGAATGGAAATCCCTAATTTTAACCGGTATTGGGAAAGACAAAAAAACTTTTACGATAAATTGATACTGAAAAAGACAACTGCTTTATTTTTCATCACACTATTTTTATTCAATCTCTTTGGATACAGGTTTGTATTTAATTATATGCAGCAGAAAGTATCAGACCAACTGGAAGTAAAGCTGGATAGGAATTTATATGATGAATCGCAGCTAATTGAATTAAAGGTTCCGATGAATCTTCCATATCAAACTAACTGGTCAGCTTATCAAAGGTATGACGGTGAAATTGAGGTGGAAGGCATAATGTATAAATACGTAAAAAGAAAAGTTTCTAATGATACTTTGTATTTAATGTGCATTCCCAATACAAAAAAGATGAGCCTGGAAACGGCTAAGAATGATTTTTTTAAGCTTTCAAATGACTTGCAGAATAACGACTCAAAAAAATCTGACAATTCCAAGACCATATCATTTAAGAATCTTCATGGCGACTATGATGAATATTCATTTGCATTGAATACTTTCAATCTTTTTAATGATAACATGAATTCCTGGCCACCCACGAATTCAGAAAATTTAATTTCTTCTCCTCGCGTTTCTCCCGAGCAGCCTCCTGATCTTTTGGGAGCTTAATTTCCCTTATTTAATTTATCAATTTAATTATTTGATCATTGCCATGGGGTAATGTAGCAAACAATTATTTATTTCATTTTTAATCATTTTTTCTTCTGTTCAAATCTTGTTTTCCCACCGGAAACCTGTATGATTTTCGATCACAAAGAATGTAAAAAAATGAATGATCCGGTTACTGGTTTTAAAAAAATCTAAAAGATTTAAATAATTCATCATTAAAAAAATATTTAGAATTTGAAATTCTTACATGAACAAAGAATGTATTACACACTGCGAATAGCATCTGCAATGTGTTTTATTGGTCACGGCTCGTTTGGTATTATTACGAAGCCCATATGGAGCAACTATTTTGGAGTCTTCGGAATTGGGCATGATACTTCATATCATTTAATGCCAATTGTAGGAAGCATTGATATCCTGATGGGGCTAATTATTTTATTTTATCCTGTTCGTGCTGTTATATGGTGGCTCGTTATATGGGGTACAATAACGGCCTTGCTCAGGCCTTTATCCGGCGAACCATTTCCCGAGTTTATTGAACGTGCAGGAAATTTCGGAGCTCCTCTGGCACTAATTATCCTGTCGGGCCTGCGTTTTAATTTAAAAAAGATGTTTTCACCTTTTGAGCCGCCGGCTGCAACAGATCTAAAAACGCTGCAAGTAGTAAAGGTGTGTTTACGCTTTGTGGTGTGCTTTCTTTTCATTGGTCACGGATGGCTCAATTTAATTGAAAAAAAGAGTCTGATCGACCAATATAAAATGCTGGGCTTTGTTAACCCGGCCCAAACTGCCCAATTCATTGGCATATTCGAAATTATTGCAGCACTTGGCGTTTTGATTCGCCCGATACGATCTTTTGTTTTGGTACTGTTTATTTGGAAAGTTACCAGTGAACTTTTTTACCCGCATTATGAATTATTTGAGTGGATAGAGCGGGGTGGAAGTTATGGTTGCATACTGGCACTATGGTTTGCATTGGGGGTAACATCATCCTACCGGCAAACCGAAGCCTTTTCGGAATCCAGGAAATATTTCTTATCTAACTATAAAGTGTACATGAAATGAAAAAATTGACAGTACTTGTTTTTATTATTTGCGCATGTAATTACAAAGGCGAAAATAAAATTGATTATAAACACGTGGAAGAACTGGCAGTGGATTTTATGAAAACGAATGTGATTCCTAAAATGAAAGATCCCAAACCTTTTGAAATTGAAGGTGCGCAGGTGGTCGAAAAAACCGTTGCTGATAAAATAAATGACTACCGGTTTACTTACAATCATCTGTCCTTAAGCCGGGAGGATTCTATTATGAACAAAAGGCTTCTTGATTCAATCATTGAAGTTTCAAAACATCCTGATTCAGTAATAAGCGTTACCGTAAATGTGGCGTACAAAACGAAATATCGGTTGGGAGACATAGTAACCGATAGTATTAAGTTAGGATATAATCCGGCTAAAGATAAAATAACTTTTTGGCCTTTTTAAAATGCTTTGTATAACAAAATGTAAATATCAACAGAGTTAAATCAATTTATCAAAATCAGTTTATGAAAAGAAATCCAGTTTTTTATTTAATGTTATTTTTTGCACTTAGTGCTGCTATGCTCTTCTCATCATGTAAGCAGAAAAAGAATGATTACATCAAAGTAATGCACGATCCTATGCTGTATACTGATGTTGTGCATAAGCTCAATTACGTGGTGATATATGATATCTTCACACCGCCGGTAGCTTCCAGGGTTTTCGCATATTCTAACCTTGCAGCGTTCGAAGTACTTGCCAACGAAGGAAAGCATTTTGCATCGTTGGAAGGAAAGGTGACAGGCCTAAACAATATCCCTCATCCTGCGGCCAATGTTAAGATTGATTTTCCATTTGCGTCGCTCATAGCCTTAATTAAGGTTGGTAATAATCTCACCTTTTCCGGCGATACCATGAAGGTGCTTGCTGACTCGGTAAAGTCTCTTGCTACTGATGCGGGTATGCCCGATGATATGTTTAATAGTTCTGTACAATATGGAGAGCAGGTGGCTGATTCAATAATTTCATGGGCCAAACACGATAATTACGCAAAAACAAGAGGATCTCGCTTTACGATTACAAATCTTGAAGGACATTGGTCTCCAACGCCACCCGGTTATTTTAGCGCTGTTGAACCTTTGTGGCCAACATTGAGATGTATGGTTATGGACTCAGCAAACATGTTTCCGGTACCGCTACCGCCACCGTTTAGTAAAGACAGCGCAAGTGCTTTTTATAAAATTGCAAAAGACGTTATGGTTACTGTAAATAACCTCGATTCTACCCAAAAATGGATTGCCAATTTTTGGGATTGCAATAGCTTCAAATTACATGTAGAAGGTCATGCGATGTTTGCAACTAAGGCAATGACGCCTCCTGGTCATTGGATGGAAATCGTTGGCACCATTTCAAAAAACAACAAAGCCGATTTTTATAAAACGGCATACGCTTATACAGGCGCCAGCATTGGTATGTATGATGCATTTATCTGTTGCTGGTATACAAAATATAAGACCGATGTTATACGCCCCGAAACATACATTAATAAATACATAGACCAGGACTGGATGCCGTACCTGCAAACACCTCCCTTTCCTGAATACAACAGTGCGCATTCTACTATTTCCGCTGCCGCTGCTACTGTTCTTGGGCAAATTTATAAAGGAAATACTGCGTTCAGGGATTCTTCAGAAAGGGAATGGGGATGGCCCGACAGGAGTTTCAAAACATCTGATGAGGCTGCTGTTGAGGTTTCGTGGAGCAGGTTTTATGGAGGCATTCATTACAGGCAATCCGTACGAACTGCGTATGTTCAGGGCAAACAAATTGGCAATTTAGTAATGAGTAAACTTACAGGTCAAAAACCAGAACAAGTAACCGAAAGTCTTAAATAAAATCTTAGTTAACTAGTTAATCAAACCAAAAAATAATTTGTATGAAACAATTACTTCTATTCGCGCTAGGCACATGCTTCATAATAATCTTTTCAAACAAATGCACTGCACAGGGATGTGTTGCAATTCGCAGCACAGGAGGCATTTGTTCTATGAATCATGATGACGCGTCAGACACACTCACAAAATGGGAATTCAATTTGAACAATCGTTACTTCAAATCATTCCGCCATTTTGTAGGGACGAAAGAACAAAAACAAAGGGTGGAACAAGGCACGGATGTTATCAATCATGCCTATACACTTGATCTTACACCAACCTACCATCTTAATAAATGGTGGTCATTCGCCCTTGACGTTCCGATTTTGGCAAACTCACGGTCATCTCTATACGAACATGACGGTAAAACAAGACATCTTACTCATTCGTTTGGCCTGGGAGATATCCGTTTAACTGCTTATCGTTGGATAGTTGATCCGGCTAAAATGCCAAGGGGGAATGTTCAGGTGGGTCTTGGAATCAAATTGGCTACAGGCGATTATAAATACCAGGACTTTTTCTACAAGAACGATTCCACAAGTGTCCTGGGGCCCGTAGATCAATCTATACAACTTGGAGATGGTGGCACAGGATTCACGGCTGAGGCCAACGCCTATTATTACTTTTCAAAACACTTTAGTTCCTATGCTAATTTATATTACCTGGCAAATCCAAGGGAGCAAAACGGCACATCCACTGCAAGAGGCGGTACTCCCTCAGCAAGCAGCATTTTATACCAAAGCAGCACCATGAGTGTTCCCGATCAATACATGGTGAGAGCGGGGGTTAATTACACAGTGGAGTCGTTGATGGTTTCTTTAGGCGTGCGAGATGAATGTCTGCCTGTTCATGATTTAATAGGAGGCAGTGGTGGATTTCGCAGGCCGGGCTATATTATATCAGTTGAGCCGGGGCTAACCTATAATTTTAAAAAGGTCAGCTTGTATGCATTTGTGCCTGTAGCGCTTGTTCGGGACAGAACACAAAGCGTTCCCGACAAAATTAAGACGGAGATGACCGGTATTTATTCGCACGGTGATGCGGCGTTTGCGGATTACACAATTAACGTGGGACTTACCACGCGATTTTAATTGGAATTCCAAATATGAAACTTTCAAACATAAAATTTACCAATACAAATTGTATGAAACAAAATAACATTCATAAAATAAAATGCGTTGCCCTGATTGTGTCTTTGGTTGTCCTTGGCAACACCATCCAGGCGCAAACCGATCTGGATGGCATCATGATGAACAAAAATCAATTCTGTAACGGGTTGATGTATAGTTACAATTCGTGGGATCATTATTGGGAAGGAAAACTCAACAGGACAAACGAAAATCTCGGAACGGTTTCTACACAATCGGTAATGTATGGTGCCAATTATGGTATAACCGGCAGATTGAATGTAATGATTAGTGCACCTTATGTATCCACAAAATCTAGTGCCGGAACATTGCACAGCTCCAGAGGTGTACAGGACCTGTCATTATTTGTAAAATGGAAACCGGTTTTATATGCCTTTGGTAAAAATAAAATATCGCTCATTGTAGTCGGTGGCTTTTCAACCCCATTGAGCAATTACCAAATTGACTACCTCCCATTAACTATAGGCTTAGGTTCCACAAACCTTACCAGCAGGGCAATGGCAGAGTTTCAACACAGAAGATTTACGATAAGCGGTTCTGCCACTTACATCTGGAGGAGCAACGTAAAAATTGATAGAACAGCATACTATGATACCCGGATGCATCTTACCAATGAGGTAAAAATGCCCGATGCATCTCAGTACCAGTTACGCACCGGCTACAGGGGAAGATACCTGCTTGCAGAAGCCTTGGTAACCAACTGGACAACGCTTGGCGGGTTTGACATAACAAGAAACAATATGCCTTTTCCAAGTAACCGTATGAACATGACAACCGTTGGTGCCAGTTTCAAATATACTTTAAAGCAATACACCCATCTGGCATTATTGGCCGGCGCTAATTATACCGTGGCAGGAAGGAATGTGGGCCAGGCCACAGCCTTTAATGTAGGTGTTTTTTATGCATTTTATTTAAACAAAACATCAGAAAAAAACGCAAAAAAATAAAAAAATATTAGTATGAAAAAGTCACAAATATTGTATTTAGTATTAATATCGGTCAGCCTCTTTTTGGTATCCTGTTCAAAAGGCATCATTGAAAGAACAGACAATGCTCCGGCTCTTATTCCAGCCAATATTGATATCAATGCTGGTAACTGGAAGACTATTTTGCTAAAAAGACCGGATACTTTCCTTGTAAACGTTCCGGCACCAACTAATTCTTCTGCTTACATTGCTGAATTAAATGAGATAAAAGGAGCCCAGCAGAATATTAGTAGCACTCAAAAAGCGATAATTAAATACTGGAGTGCAGGGTCCGTTTTAAGATGGAATGAAATCATGCGGGAATTGGTTGCCAAATATAATCTGGCACCTTATCAAAACCCTGATGGTACTTACCCGGGCCCGAATGCTAACAATCCATTTGCCTATCCGCAATTTCCATTTGCTAATCCGCCCTATGCCGCCAGGGCATTTGCATATATAAGTGCTGCCCAATATGATGCTTTGGTTGCCGCATGGCACTACAAAACACTATATAACCGTGCTGCTCCCTATATGGTAGATTCTTCAATAAAAGCATTGGTGCCTAAAACTGTATTGCCATCTTATCCTTCAGAAGATGCTGTTGTAGCGGGTGTAACCGCTGAAATGATGAAGCTTCTCTTTCCTACCGAAATTGACTTCATTCAGCAAAAGCTGGAAGAAGAGGAGCAGTACCGCATTATAAGCGGAGGAAATGTTAGAAGTGATATTGTAGCAGGAGAAGCACTTGGCAGGCAGGTCGCGGCTGTTTTCGTGGCAAGAGCAAAAACAGACCATGCCGGCGCTGCCGCAGGCTCACCTCAAATATGGAGTAATTTTGTAACAACGACCGCCGCCCAGGGGCAAACTCCCTGGGTAAGCCTGGAATTTCCAAAGCGGCCGCCGATGTTACCACTTTTTGGAAACGTAAAACCTTTTTTGTTTGATTCTGTAACGGTGATTGGATTGCGCCCCGGACCGCCCCCCTCCACGTCGAGCGATGAGTTTCACCAGGAGAACGAAGCTGCCTATGCACAGATTAAAAATCCAACAAGAGAGCAGAACAGGATCGTGCAATATTGGGCGGATGGCATTGGCACTTATACTCCACCCGGTCATTGGAATGCTATTGCTGCGGAAGATTTTATAAAACAAAATTATAGCGAGGTGAGATGGGCGAGAAATATGGCTCTGCTCAATATGACATTGATGGATGCAGGCATCGTGTGTTGGAATACGAAATATTATTATTTCAATCCTAGGCCAACTCAAATGATCCCTTTGATTAAAACATTAACCGGCATTCCTAATTTTCCATCTTATATATCCGGGCATTCCTCATTTAGCGGTTCCGCTGCTGCACTACTTGGGCATCTTATTCCAGCCAATGCATCCAAATATGAAGCGATGTCGGAAGAAGCGGCAAAGTCAAGATTCATTTCAGGCATACACACGAAACTTGATTGCGACGAGGGTTTGGTAGTGGGTAAAAGTGTTGGAGAATTTGCAGTATTCAGGGCGATGACAGATGGAGCGGAATAAAAAATACTAAACTATGAGTGACTGTTTGAAACAGTGTTCAAATAAAGATTTTTCATAATCAGTGTTAATACGGTCCTGTATTTCTTTACGGGACCCTTTTTTAAAAATTTAATTTATAAGAACAAGCGAAATATAACTATGAAGAATAGACGCAGTTGAGATAAAATGTGGAAATAAATACAATCAATTATGCAAACGCACTAAAATATTTATCAAATTATTTTTTCGTAATCAGTGTTAATACGGCCCTGTAGTTCTCTACGGGACCCTTTTTAAAATCATTAAGATCAGGTTTCAATTTATATTAAAAAATTATACCGTTATTATGCAATCAATAACTCCAGCTGTTAGAAACTCACCTGCGTATTCGGCGTTTACCATCTTACGGATAAGCGTTGGAATAGTTTACTTTTGGTTTGGCGCACTGAAATTTATTCAGGGACTAAGTCCTGCAGAGCAATTAGCCATGCAAACCATTCATAAAATCACTTTTGGCTTAATCAACGACCATATAAATATTATTACACTAGCGTCGTGGGAATGCTCTGTGGGATTTCTTTTAATGATAGGCAAATGGATAAAACCTGCTTTGGTTTTACTATTTCTTCATATGATCTGCACCTTTACACCTTTTATTTTTTTCCCAAATCAAACATTTAACGTTGCACCTTATGGATTGTCGCTTACTGGTCAGTATATCGTTAAGAATATTATCATAATTGCGGCCGGGCTGGTATTGTGGAAGATAGAAACACAAAAATCAACAATTTCTGATCGTACCGCGATACCTTCTGAGCAAGAAGAATTTTTTCATGCAACAAGTGTAAACGGGCATATTTCAAAAGAGTATTCAACTGCGCAAAGTAGCGTCAATAACTAGTATTCAAATTATTTGCTTCGAATAGATTTTGTAGATATAAGTATTGTATGCCCGTGATCCGATGAACAACGGGCTAAGAGAGAGCGATTGAAATTTTTTTCGTAATCAGTGTTAATACGGTCCTGTACTTGTCTACGGGATCCTTTTTTTAAAGCCGGGACTAAGTTCAGAATTTTTTTAAACTTTTTAATATTTATTTTATTCTGATGATTATTGCCTCGTAGGGCCTCAAATCAATAGTGCCATTGGTAAGTTTATATTCTTTTAAATTATTGATGAGGACTGCACCGGGTTTTCCGACAGACGATGGAATTTTAAACCCGGCGTCTCGAACCGAAAAATTCAGAACCACCAGGACTTTTTTTCCATTCAATGTTCTTGTATAAGCATATACCTGCGGGTCCTCTTCGTCCAATAATTGATATGCCCCATAAACCAATTCGGGAAGGGCTTTGCGCAACTTTACCATTTTCCTGAAATAATTCAGGCATGAGTTAGGGTCTTTGTCTTCTGATGCTTCATTAATAATATTTTTATTTTCATTCACTTTTATCCAGGGTGTTCCCGTCGTAAAGCCTGCATTCGGTCCGGCTGTCCACTGAAAAGGCGTTCTGCCATTGTCTCTTGCGCCACCGGTTTTTTGGTCTTCAATAAATTGTTTGAGGTCGCCCCCTTCATTTTTTAATTTATTATATGCGGCAATGGTTTCAATGTCCCGGTAGTCTTCAATTTTGTCGAATTTAATATTGGTCATTCCTAATTCATCACCGTTATAATAATAAGGCGTCGCTCTCATGCTCAATAAAAAAGTGGTAAGCATTTTGGATGAGGGTACCCTGTACTCCGGCCCATCATTTCCCCAACGGCTCACCATTCGTGGCTGGTCGTGGTTGCCCAGGTATATGGTTCCCCAACCTTTATGTGCAAACACGCTGTCCCAGGCGGAATATATTTTTTTAAATGCTACGAGGCTCCAGTTAGAATCCATCTTTTTAAAATAACCGGGAATATATCCGAGGCTCATACCATCAAAATTGTAAGCCATATTTAATTCGTGTCTTGCCGGGTCTACAAAATTCATGGCGGTTGCTTTGGTCATACCGGCACCTTCTGCCAGGGACATCACATCATATTTGCTAAGCACTTCTTTATTCATTTCCTGCAAATAATTATGGAGCCCTGGTCCGCTCGCAAGATATTCATCCCAACGGCCTTCATATTTTTCATCTATATCTTTTTGAGTAATTACAGGAAAGGTGGTGTCTTTGGCTATGAAAGGAATCACATCCATTCTAAATCCATCAATTCCTTTTTTAAACCACCGGTTCATCATAGCATAAATTTCCTGGCGGAGCCTGGGGTTTTCCCAATTTAAATCGGGTTGTTTATAACTGAAATAATGCAGGTAATAACTGTTCGTAAGTGAATCATATCTCCAGCCACTGCCATCCACTTCGAAGGCACCGGGGCGGAAAGGTGGCTTACCCTTTTCTGCGGGCCACCAATGAAAATAATTCCTGTAAGGATTTGTTCTGGAGCTGCGGGCCTGTTTAAACCATTCATGTTCATCGCTGCAATGGTTTACTACTAAATCCATCACCAGCTTTATTCCACGTTTATGCATTTGCGTTAGCATCTCATCAAAATCCTTCATCGTTCCAAACTCTTTCATAATGGAATCATAATTGCTGATGTCATAACCATTGTCCGCATTGGGGCTCGCATATATCGGGTTGAGCCATACGATATCCACACCGAGGCTCTTAATATAATCCAGTTTGGAAATAATTCCTTTTAAGTCACCAATGCCATCTCCATTGCTGTCTTTAAAACTTCGCGGATAAATTTGATAAACAACAGCCTCTTTCCACCATTTCCTGGTATTGCCGTTTTCCTGTGCGTTTGATAGTGTAGTCATAAAAGTGAAATTTAACAGCATTGCTACGCTAATCAATGTATTTGTTTTCATAATAATAAGTTGATGTAAAGCATATCGTAGAAGTAAAACAAATGTAGTATAAAAGGGTAGCTCAACACACAAACTACTTGAATAAATTGTATATTCGGTTTTATTAATTTCAAAACGATTGCATGAAAAACTGGCGAATAAAACTTTCCCTCTTTATTAATTATTTTGTCTTCGCGATTTTACTCAACAGCTCTGGCATAGCTATTTTGCAGGTGCAAAATAATTTTGGTGTCACAAAAAAAGCAGCTGCATGGATCGATCCTTGCAAAGATCTGAGCATTGCCATCGTATCATTTCTGGTAGCTTCCTATATTGCAAAATTTGGATATAAGAAAGCGATGTTATTCGCCTTGGGAATTATCACGGCTGTTTGTTTAATTATTCCCAATACGCCTTCTTTCTTTGCAATTAAATTATTATTTGTGGCTGTTGGCTCATGCTTCGCTTTGATAAAAATGAGTGTGTATAGCACCATAGGAATCGTGACCCGCAGTTCGAATGAACATATCAGCATGATGAATTTTATCGAATCATTTTTTATGGTAGGCAACTTATCGCTTTATTTTATTTTTGGTTCTTTCGTTGACAATGCCAATCCTCAATCTACATCGTGGTTAAATGCGTATTATTTCCTGGGTGGTCTGTCACTGCTGGCATTCTTTTTATTGCTTTCAGCACCTTTGGATGAATCGGCTGCAAAAAATATTGATGGAAAACCGGAGGCCGTTAGGTTTTTGGATATGTTTAAATTGATGAGCGAACCGATAGTAATTGCATTTATTTTCTCCGCATTTTTTTATGTTCTGATCGAACAAAGCATTCAAAATTTTTTGCCCACATTTAATAACAAAGTCCTTTTATTGCCCGCCGTATTAAGCATACAAATGGGTAGTATTTTAGCGGGCTCTACAGCCTTGGGAAGATTTCTCGCGGGAATTGTTCTTAAAAAGCTTAACTGGTTTTATGTAATTGTGGGCAGTTTGCTGTTAGCTGCATTGCTGGTTATTTTGGCGATGCCGCTTGCCAAAATTGAAGCAGGTGCCAATGTTAAAGGTTGGTTGGATGCGCCGATTGCTGCCTACATTTTTCCACTCGTTGGACTGTTGCTGGCGCCGGTGTATCCGGCAATAAATTCAGTTATCTTAAGTTCGCTGCCAAAACCAAAACATGGTGTAATGTCCGGTTTGATAATTATTTTCTCTGCCGTTGGCGGCACGTGTGGTTCGCTCATTACGGGATTTATTTTTGAAAAATATGATGGCCAGACTGCATTCTATTTTACCCTGGTTCCGATTGCTATTTTAATTATAAGTTTGAGTTTCTTTAAAAAACTTCAAAAAAAACCGGTTGCGGAAACGATACAAACTGGTACAATTCATTAATAAAATCATGATTAAAAGTTAAATGGAAACCGATAATATTTTTTCTTTAGGCGAATTATTTAAGAAGGTACAGATGCACCAAATTTTTCCTGATGGAAAGACCTTCGTTGATTGCACCCCCAAAAGAGATTTGGCGTTTATCCTGGAACGTTATGAGGAAGAAAAGAAAGAGCCGGGATTTAATCTCTCATTTTTTGTTCATGAATATTTTACCGAACCCAAATCGATGGCGTCCGGCTATATAAGCGATACAAACCGGTCAATAGAAGAACACCTGGAATTACTTTGGGATGTTTTAACAAGGCAGCCCGAACCAACGAACGATTCGCTGATAGATTTACCCGATCCCTATATTGTACCCGGTGGCCGCTTCAGGGAAATATATTATTGGGATAGTTACTTTACCATGCTGGGCTTGCAGGTGTCAAAGCGGACTGATATGATTCTTAATATGATCAATAACTTTTCTTACCTCATTGATCGTTATGGATATATACCCAATGGAAACAGGGATTATTTTATCGGCAGATCGCAACCTCCTTTTTTTGCAGGTATGGTAAAACTTCTTGCGGAAGAAAAAGGTGCCAATGTGTTAGTTGAATATTTGCCAAGACTTCAGAAAGAATATGATTTTTGGATGAATGGAAGTGATCTTTTGAAACAAGGCAAGACGAATGTAAATCGTGTTGTTCTCTTTCCGGATGGGAATGTCCTTAATCGCTATTGGGATGAAAATGATACGCCACGTCCTGAATCATTTAAAGAAGATGTAGAACTTGCTAAAGAAGCGAAGGATAAAAAAATAATGTATCGAAATCTTCGGGCAGGAGCGGAGTCTGGTTGGGATTTTTCTTCACGGTGGTTTAAAGACGGAAAAGATTTCTCAACAATTCATACAACCGAAATTATTCCTGTCGATTTAAACTGTCTTCTGTTTCATCTTGAACAAACCATTGCCGAAGGCTATGAATTAGCTGGCAATAAACAGTCTGCTGAGAGATTTATTGTTTTAGCTGCTTCCAGGAAGGAAGCAATTGATACGTATTGCTGGAACGAAGACAAAGGATTTTATTTCGATTATGATCATGTCGCCAAAACGCAAAAAACTTCTCTAACACTTGCAGGGACTTTTCCGTTGTTTTTTAGAATCGCTTCGGGCCAACAAGGCTCCGGTGTCGCTGCAATAATTGAACATCAGTTCTTGAAACCAGGAGGCCTTATTACCACAACTGAAACGACAAAGCAACAATGGGATGCCCCCAATGGCTGGGCTCCTTTGCAATGGATAGCTATTAATGGATTATTCAATTACGGCCATGATGAATTGGCTGAAAAAATTGCGAAAAGGTGGATGCATATAAACGAAAAAGTTTATAGCAACACGGGGAAGATGATGGAAAAATACAATGTGGTGGCCACTGATTTATTAGCAGGAGGTGGTGAATACGAAGCCCAGGACGGTTTTGGGTGGACTAACGGCGTTTACCTCGCCTTAAAAAAGATGTTTGGAAACTTATAGATCAAGTTCCCCCTCTTTTTGGAGAGGGGTTGGGGTGAAGCCCTAAAATTTCACCAACAAAGTTGTACCGTATGTTGCCGGGTCACCCAGATGCACTGCACCAAAATCGTACGCATAAGCGATATATTTCTTATCCCCGGTATTTTTGCTCCATAAAAAAAGATCAAAATGTTTTGAAGAAACGCCTGCCCGAAAATTGAACAAGCTGTATGGCGTTTGCTTAATTGTATTGGCCAGGTCAAAATATTCTGTTCCCAATTGCATCCATTCTCCGCGGGCGATCAACTGCAATCTTTGTTTCGATTCGAAGGTATAATTATATTGAACGGCAAGCATGGAAGTAATATCAGGCGTAAAAATTTGTTTCTTGCCGTTGAGGTCAACAGATAACCCATTCTGCGACACTTTTAGTGAAGTATATTTTGCCTCAGTATAACCAAAGTTATAATTGAATTGCAAGCCCCTTAAAGGTGTTGCAGAAAGCTCAAGCTCTGCTCCTTTGCTTGAAAGTCTGCCTGTATTTTTTGTAACTGTTATGGCATCCGGCAGAATGAGCGTTGGCACTTGCGCATCAGTTACCCGGGTGTAAAAAACAGAAAGGTTTAAGCGCAGCTTGTCTTTGAAAAGTGTGTTTTTGATTCCTGCTTCAAAATTATTGCTGTACTCAGGCTTGTATGGATACAATGGCGGCTGCGAAGGATCTGAAGACAATTGTGTTAGTCCTCCGGTTCTATAGCCACGGTTGTAAGTAACATACAGGTTACTGTTTTTTGATACATGATAATCCATGCCCAGCTTTGGAGATAGAGCATTGAAATGTAAGGTTGCTGACGTATCGGGCTGGGTAATAAAAGCGCTTTGACCGTCTGGCTGGTATTCGCCTTCTACAGCCAGTCTTCTATTTTCATAATCATAGCGAAGCCCTGCAATTAATTCTAATTTTTTACTAATAAAATAATTGGCTTGCCCGTATAGAGCAATCCCTGTATTTCTTCCGGTGGTTGTATTGATCGTCGCAAAGTTAGAATCCGGAACGCCCAACAACCCCGCATCTTTGCCAAAATGCGTCGCTTGTTTTGTGGGGTTATCCTGGTAGAAAAAATAGGTGCCTGCTGTCCACTTCAATGCAGAGGATTTTCTGGTCGGGGAAGTGAAACGGAATTCCTGCGTGAAAACTTTCACCTTGTTCCATTTACCTCCATAATTATTAATAACGGTCACCGCATCCGCGGGGGAGAAATCTCCGTCTAAAGGTGCATTATAATAACGGTGATTTTGTTGCCATGCCGTTAAAGATGTAAAGTTGAATTGGGAACCGGTGTTGTTGACGGTTACTGACGCGTTCGCTGTATTATCGATCATTTTTGCGGTGGCATCCTGGTTCAATTTGAAAGGATGCTGGAATGCTTCGTCCGCACCAAATACCAGCGGAAACGCTCCGTCGTTTTTATTATTTTGATGTTTCACGTTAATTGTAACTGCCCATTTTTCATTTGGAAGATATTTTAAATAGTAGTTACCGCTAATGCCATTCTGTTTATCAAACGATGTATTATTAAATTCATTGGTATAATAGCCATTTCGTTTGTTAAATAGTGCAGAAGCGCCAAAGAATAGTTTGTCATTAATAAGAGGTGCACGGATCCCGGCATTATATCTTTGAAGTCCATAATTACCGAAGCTCGTCTCAACATAACCGTTAGCGGCATTGGTTGGTTTTTTTGTAATAATATTAATTACACCGCCCATAGCGTTTCTGCCATACAATGTGCCCTGGGGTCCGCGCAATACTTCTATTCGCTCGATATCATTAAACGCAGCAATATAAGTATCAAGGCTAAACTGGTTTACGCCATCAATGTAAGTAGCCACAGCAGGATCATAAGAAGTTGTAACGATGCCACGTATAGAGGTTACGTTGCGTTCATCACCTGAATTATTTGAGTACAAATTTGGTACAATTGCGGTAAGCTCTTTACTGTTCCATAACTGATATTGCTGAACTTGTCTTGCGGATATAGCGGTGGTGCTTAAAGGAATGTTTTGCAGTGACTCTTCCTTTTTTTGCGCAGTAACCACTACGGCATCTAATTGTACGGCTGCGTCATTGAGTTGCAGGTCGAAACTTTTGTGGGCTGCATTTACCACGATATCCTCATCAACTTCTGAATAGCCAACTGCTGATACAGAAATACTATATTTTCCTGGTTGGATATGTTCGAATCTATAGGCACCCTGATCATTGGTTATGGTGCTTAAGTTGGTATTCAACACATGGATAAAGGCGTCCGCAATAGGATGCGATTTGTTATCAGTAATTGTTCCGGAAATAACCTGGGCCCGGGCCGCAACGCTGGCCATCATAAAAATCAGGATAGCTAATATATTTTTTCTTGAGGTCACTAACATTAAATTGAGTTAAAAAAAATGCAAATATAGCCACTACTTTTCTTCCATCTTATTTTGTAAAAAATTGGATGGAAGAGATTCCCACATCGGTTGCCAATTTAGGATCGCTTGCTTTACTTACAATATAAATATTATGCAGTTTCCCATCACTAACTTTTGTGAGATTTGTTATCAATGTTATCAATTGTTTTGCGCCATTTACATTTTTTTCGCTGGGTTTTTCTTCCCTCCCGGGAAAATTAATTTCGCCAATTTTATTTCCATCAGGCGAGTCAACACGCAATTCTAAAGTAAAGCCTGGCACAGGAGTTTTATTCCAATTCGCTGCAATAGCCGCACGCGAAATGTCTGTGAGATCAATGCTGTCAATACTGAACCAGCCCGTATTTTGCGGTAACATCATGTAGGCGGTTCCGTTAGCAACATTTTTAGTGAAAGCCTGCATGTGTTCGATGCTATTAAAAGTTATGGTACTGTTATGCAATGCAACTGTGTTGCTGCCCATTAAGGGTTTAATATTGATGCCGCCATTATCGGTATAATCTGCAGATATATATAAAACGCCATTGCTTTTTACAGGCTTGTCTAAGGTTGCATTTATTTCACCATTCGCCGGTAATGATCTTATTTTTTTGTTTTGATTGGCTAATGATAATACCCACGAAATAATTTGTTTCGCATCACTTTCTTTTAAATTGGGATGAGCAGCCATTGCTACCTGGCCCCATACGCCGCTACCGCCTTTTATTACTTTTTGTGCGAGAAAGTTTATGGCATTTTTATCTTTTTGATACTTCTGTGAAACCAGTGTAAAAGCAGGCCCTATCGATTTTTCATCTACTTTGTGGCAGCTCTTACAGTCCAAAGACATCATCAGGTTTTTACCCATCATGGTTTCTGTTATTATTTGATGGCCGGTTGATGCTGCTTTATCACTTCCTTCGGAATAATCTGCAGATACCATTAGATTATTTACATCTTTTACTTTGGCGGTATCATCTTTATCATCAATCACGACATGGTATTTTACCTTCGTGCCGGGGAAATAAAAAGACTTATTGCCGTCAATTACAATGTTTACATTGGGAGCTTCGTTGCCGGCATATACCTCTATGGCATTACTTTTGGAGGAAGCATTTTTATCATCTTTTACGTCAACGGAAATCGAATAATCGCCAACGTTAGTAAGTGTATATTGCAGCCTGGGTTCTTTTGTAGTAACCTTTGTGCCGTTACCCAAATCCCACACATAAGAAAGTGGATCATTATCAGGATCCTTTGCTTCAACTGTCGCTGTTATCTGCAAAGGCAAATCACCTGAATTTTTGTCAACATGTATTGAAGTGACCTCCGGAGGCCTGTTGCCGGCGAGGTAATCTATCCGGGCCAGCCCGGCATCCGGATTTCTCTGAAACCATCCGGTGCCATATTCCAATACATAAATTCTCCCGTCAGGGCCAACCTCCATGTCGGAAGGGTTGTTGAATTTTGTGTGTAACATAAACGGCTCCATATTATCGAAATCTCCGTTAGGTAACATGGTTACCACTTTTATCCATCCCCGGATCCATTCATAAATAAATAGTTTGCCGTTATAGTAATCCGGGTAGCGTGTTTCCTCAGGATATAAATCCGGGTAATAAACCGGGCCAGCCATAGCGCACCTGCCGCCACTGCCCAGTTGTGGAAAATCTTTTGAAGCGGCATAAGGATACCAGATAAACGCAGGTTGCGCAGGAGGCAATTGCTGTAAGCCGGTATTATTTCGTGAATTATTGATCGGTTTAGCAGGATCAAATGCGGCTCCTGATTTACCTGTAGCATAGTCATATTCCCGGTAAGGAAGATTGTTAGCTATGACAAATGGCCAGCCAAAAAAACCTGCTTGCCGTGCCTGGTTAAATTCATCATAGCCTCTTGGGCCACGCGTTTCCATGCTATCATTATTTGCATCAGGGCCTACTTCGCCCCAATATAAAAACCCCGTCTTTTGATCTACAGAAATGCGGTAAGGATTGCGGTCACCCATTACATATATTTCCGGCTTTGTTTTGGCCATGCCTTTGGGAAACAAATTACCATCAGGAATGGTATACGTTCCATCTT